>JAJYJP010000023.1 GCA_021789395.1 bacterium
ACAGGAAATTAGCTATGCGTTACGAGAAGCGGCAGGATACTTTTATGGGATTCAGGTATTTGGGATATTCGATGATAAATTTCAGATCGGTGTTTGGAAAAAATGGTCGTCAATTTAAATGAGCTGTATAGTATAAATTTTATAGCTTTTAGCTGAAAAAACAAATCACGCTACAAGCTCAACCTGTGGATAACTATGGGCAGTTTTATAATTTTAATGATTTTTTAAGGATTTTTCTGCTACATTGGACTGTTATAAACCGAATCGCTATGAAGAAATTTTTTCGCAAAAAAATCATCCTGCCGACCCTGATCGCCCTGATCGCAATCGGCGCGGTCTTTGCTGCGGTCAAAATTTATCCGCCCCATCGCCAGACAGCCGCCTCATTTTCCCAGCCTGTCCAACATCAGTCCTCCGACATTGCACCTAACAAAGCTTCAGCCACAAAAATCCAATCTCATCCGCCTATTATTTCTTTCGTCGGTCCGCGCCAGAATCTTCCGATCAATGCGCCGGCTGACTACGGCTTGTGGTCATTCGCTATTCCGGTACCTGGCGTTCTCTCCCGTTCTGGCCAACCACTTCTTTCCGGCTTCCAATGGATGAAAGCTCATGGTTGGAAAGGCGATGTCGATCTGCGCATCGATAATGATCACGGCGAACAAGCGGACGACGCCAAAATTCCGGGTTTTGATAAGTTGGGACTGCATTATCTGCATTTGCAAATTATCGATGGCCAACCGCCGACCGATAAACAGGCGCAGGAATTTTTAAAATTCATGACTGATCCCGCCAATCTGCCGGCAGATGTCCATTGTCGTGGCGGCATCGGACGCGCCGGCACTATGGTCGCGCTCTATCGCTACGCCGTCCAGGGCTGGCCGATGGATCAGGCGCTTGCCGAATCGAAACTTTTCCAGGGTGGCGTAAGTGTCGGACAAAAAGCATGGTTGCTCGAATGGTCCAGCCGGCATGCGCCCGGAAGTTATAAATAAATTTTTCTTACTTTATCGACGACAAAAAGTATTTTACACTACCGAGGTAAAATACTTTTTTATTTAGCCGGTTGTACTAGCAACGCATGAACGTCGCATTAGAACAACTTATTTCCGATTTAATCAAAGACGAGGCCCTACGCACTCCGGAAATTATTGACGCTTTCCGCTCGGTCGATCGGAAAATGTTTGTTTTACCCGAACACCAGCTTGAAGCCTACGGCGATTACCCTCTGCCGATCGGCTACGGCCAAACCATTTCCCAGCCAACCACCGTAGCCATGATGCTCGAATGGCTCCGCCCTGAAGCCGGCCAAAAAATTCTGGACGTCGGTTCCGGTTCCGGCTGGACCACTGCGCTTCTCGCCCGGATTGTCGGCACCAAAGGAAAAGCAATTGGAGTAGAAATTATTCCGGAACTCGTTTCCTTCGGCCAAAAAAATTTAGCCAAATTTAACTTTCCACAGGCGAAAATTATCCAGGCCGGCAAAATTCTTGGCCACTCGCCCGAAGCGCCTTATGACCGCATATTGGTTTCTGCCGCCAGCCAAAAACTGCCCCAGGAATTAGTTGACCAGCTGGCAATCGGTGGTACAATGATAATTCCGATCGGGAATTCCATTTTTCGGATCAGAAAAAAATCCGAAACGAACATAAGCAGGGAAGAATTTCCCGGTTTTGTTTTTGTCCCGTTGGTCGCACTGCAATAAAGTCAGGATTTAATTTTACTATCAGCAAGAAAATGAGAACTAGCAAAAAATATTCGATCAAAAAATCGCGGGCCGGATTGGGAATGTTCGCCGCCGGACCCATCCGAAAAGGCGAGCTTGTCGCCGAATATGTCGGCAAACTTATTTCCAACAAAGAAGCCGACGAACACGGCGGCCGTTATCTTTTCGCCATCAATTCTCGCTGGACGATTGACGGCACCACCCGAAAAAATATCGCCCGCTACATCAACCACGCTTGCCGTCCTAATTGCGAACCGGAAGTGGTCGGCCATCGCATTTTTATTTATGCGAAAAGGAAAATAAACGTGGGTGAAGAAATTACTTACGATTACGGCAAAGAGTATTTTGACGAATTCATCCAGCCGAAAGGCTGCCAATGTTCCTATTGCCGCAATAAAAAATAATCTTGATAAAAAAACTCCGGCTGTCCGGAGATTTTTAGTTTAAATTTTTAAATTAAAATTTCGGCTATATCTGGACTTTGGAAAAAAAATAACTTCCTAATGATAAGAAAAATAAAGTGACTGCAACTAATACTGTCAGGTCAGTCATCAGTCCGAAATGAGAAATATTTACCAACAGTTGTCTGAAAGCATCGATACCGTAAGAAAGCGGATCAAACATGGCGATCTTTTCAATCACACCCGGGACGTTCTGCAGCGGAAATATCGCTCCGGACAAAAAGAAAAGCGGCATCACCAAAAAATTCATGATCAGTTGAAAACCTTGCATATCGTCCAGAAGCGACGCGATCGTGATGCCGATCGCCGAAAAGAGGATTGCCACCAGAAGCATAAAGAGAACTGCCACGAGAGCCAGCGGGAAACTTACCGGCCGGAAACCGACCAACATCGAAATCAGAAAGACGATCACTCCTTGCACCGTCGCGACGGTCGCTCCGCCTAGCGTCCGGCCGATCATAATATTGAAACGCGAGACCGGCGCCACTAACGTCTCCTTCAAAAATCCAAATTGACGATCCCAAATAATTTCCAAACCGTAAAAGATAGAGGTAAAAATGATGCTCATGCCGATAATGCCCGGCGCCAAAAATTGGATGTAGTTGCCTTGCCCCGCTTTCTGGAAAACCGGCCCCATACCGTAACCGAGCGCCAGCAGAAAAAGCAGCGGCTGGGCCAACGAGCCGACGATTCTGGATTTCGAACGGATGTAGCGCTTCAGCTGCCGAAGCCATAGGATATAAATCGTTTTCATAAAAAATTTATTTATAAAATTATCTTCCCCTCACCCGTCGGTGTATCCGCATCCGATCGAGCGTCGAGCCTTCTTCTTCCCGGATCTCCTTACCGGTCAATGCCAAAAAAGCATCTTCCAAATATTCCGTCCTGGTCTGCGCCTTCAGTTCCGCCGACGATCCGGAAGCGATGATCTTTCCGTGATCTATGACCGCGATGCGCTTCGCCACCCGGTCAGCCTCTTCCATGTAATGGGTCGTAAAAAACACAGTCATCTTTTTCGTCTTGTTTAGTTCTTGAAGATAGCTCCACATATGGTTGCGGGTCTGCGGATCCAGTCCCAGTGTCGGCTCGTCCAAAAACAAAACTTTCGGATGATGCAAAAGGCCGCGCGCAATCTCTAGCCGCCGTTTCATTCCGCCGGAAAATTCTTTGACCAGACTGTCTTTTCTATCCCACAATTCCACAAATTCCATCAATTCTTTGATTCTCTTTCTCCGCTCCTTTCTGGACAAGCCGTAAAGCACGCCATGGAATTCCATATTCTCAAAAGCCGTTAGTTCATCATCGACACTGGGATCCTGAAAAATAACGCCGATCGAATGACGGACCGCATTGGAATCATTGACCGGATCATGACCGTTAAGCTCGATTGTTCCTTCCGACGGCGTCAGCAACGTCGTCAGCATTTTGATCGTTGTCGATTTGCCCGCTCCGTTGGGACCCAAGAAGGCGAAAATCTCTCCTTCTGCAACATCAAATGAAATATGATCGACGGCGGTGAAATCGTCGAATTTTTTGGTTAAATTTTTGACTTTGATTACATCCATAATTTTTTTATTTGATAACATATCTATTATAAATCTTAACGATTTTAAATTCAACCGCGGTTCAATCGTATTTTTTGCTGAAATAAATTTTAAAATAAGAAAAAACGTAGCGAAGAGTCAGCCGGACAAAACCAGACTTTTCCAGCCGCCGCGGCGAACTTGCCACTTTCAAACCTTGATCAAAAACGACTTTGCCCGCCCTGCGACTAATCAGCATCGCGATGGCCGCGTCGTCTCCCCAAAAAATATCGGTCGGAAATTTTCCGATTTTTGCGAACACCTCTCGCCGCACCGCAAAGTTGCCTCCCAGGATCACGCCGGATTTTTTCCGAAAAATAAAATCGAAGCACCGCGGAATTTTTGTCACAAGCGTGTGCCAGTAAAAATCAGCCAGCCGCTTTTTTATTCCGTCTAAATCATATTCGTACGGCCCCGACACGGCGTAAACATCGGCTTGACCCAGATTTTCTTCTATTTTTCTCAGCCAAAATTCCGGAGGCTGCGAATCGGCGTCTAGAAAAGCGATGATCTCGCCGACAGCTTTTTCCGCGCCCATCTGGCGGGCGGAATTCGGATTGGCAAAATCAGCCGCAATAATACGGTCCGCTCCGGCCAGACGAGCCACTTCCACTGTTCCGTCCGACGAATTATTGTCGGCAACAATAATTTCACAATCGGCACGCAAAACATTTTGTGCCGAAAGCGCGCCGATTGCGGCCGCGATGTTGTCCGATTCATTGTAAGTCGGAATGATGATTGAAAATTTCATGATGTTATTTACGACCTTCCTCTCGGATCCGCCGATAAATTTCCGGACCGAAAAAAAGCGCCAATAAAATTGCAATCGTAACGATGGTAGCTGTCCGGCTGGAGCCGATTCTGGAAGCGACGATCGTCCATTGGCCTCCCAAAATCCTCCCCAGAGTTACATAGCCGCCGCTCCAGATAGCTGCGGAAATTATGACGGTAGATATGAACAGTTTGGGCGGGATTTTCAACAGTCCGGCCGCCACCGAAGTATAGCCACGGACATAGGGCAGCAAACGGCCGACAAAAATCGCCCACCGTTGCCGTTTGGAGAGTTTCTTTTTCAATTTATCAATCGTGCCTAAAGAGACAAATCTGGAAATTTTTTTCAATATGGCGTCTCCGAAATTATAAAATAGAGCGTAAAGAACGGTGGTGCCAGAAAAATCAGCCACAACCACTGTCAAAAAAACGATAAAAAAATTCAATTGCCCGATCGAAGACAGATAACCGTAAAAAAGTAAGAGCAGTTCATTGGGAACCGGCGGCGGAATGCCCAGCTCCTGCACGAACACCAAGACAAAAATGGTAAAATAACCGTATTTGGAAATATAATCGACTATTACGGGCGATATGCCGGACATAGACTTATTTTACGGAGGGAATTAAAAATAAGACGATCGGATCATGGTCGGAAAGTTCCGGCCGCAGATAGACCGGAGAATTTTTTTGCGCTTCAAGATTGAACTGATTGATTGATTTTGTAAAAATATAATCCAAGCGCAGAGTCTTTTTTTGTTTTCTATATTTTTTTATCAGCGCGTTTTCCATCCGGTAACTGGGCAGCAGAAGACCGCTGCCAACGCCGGATAAATCAAAGCCGCTCTGCAGCAGAGCGGCAAAAAAATCTTCTTTGCCCGTCAGATTATCTTCATTCAAATCACCCGCCAGAATTACCGGCGCCTTCTTTTTATTAACAATCTTTTCGAAAATGACGGAAAGCTGACGCAGTCGATACTTTTTAAAAAACATTCGGCGATTTTTCGGATAAAGATGAGTATTAACAACCTGCAACGGTCCTTTGGGAGTTTGCACCATTATATCTTGCACGCCTTTGTGAGCGAAAAATTCAGAAAGGGAAAAGATTTCCGGAGAAAATTTCAACAGCCGCAAAAAAGAAAGGAACTTGCATGACACAATGGGAAATTTAGAAAAAATCACCAGCCCCCCAGTCTTATCCAGAGTGGCGAACGGCAAGCGACGATATTTTTCAAATTCGCAAGTGCTGAAATATTTATCCGGACCGATCGTTTCATAAATAATCCTTCGGTGCCGGATACTGAAAGATTCCTGCAGACAAATGATGTCCGCGTCCGTTTTTTTCAGGTATTCGGCAATCTTGGGAATACGCTCTTCCCTTTCTTTGGACGCCCAGTACGGCGCGTCCCAGATGTTATAGCTTATGACTTTTATCCTGAAATTTTCCATGATTATTATTTATTAGCAAAGCCCATCTGGATAATACTGATAAAAGACAACGTTCTTGCAACTACTTACATCAATTTCGAAAATATTCGAAGAAACAAGAAGCAAAAATTTTTTACAACCATTAATCTTATCTGACTTTCAGCTCTTCGCATTTTCAGATATATCTTTCCAAATATTGAATTTATTCATTCAAAGCTTTATCATAAGAATATATAATGTTTTTAATCCATAAAAAATATGTTACAAACTATTTCATTTTTATTTCTCGGACTCTTGTCTGGAACCGCCAGCGGATTAATCGGAATTGGCAGCGGTGTCGTAATAGTACCGGCCTTAGTTTTCCTTTTCGGTTTCTCGGAACATCTGGCTCAGGGAACAACTTTGGCTTTAATGGTACCACCGATCGGGATTTTGGCAGCTTACGAATATTACAAAGGAGGCTACGTCAATCTACCGGTCGCCGCACTCATCTGCATCGGTTTTATCCTTGGTGGATTTATCGGATCAAAATTCGCCCTCAATCTTTCTGACGGACTCTTGCACAGAATCTTCGGCATCGCTATTGTCGCGATCGGCATATATATGATCTTCAAAAAATAAAATTATTTCAAAAAACCTGTCTTGCGACAGGTTTTTATTTTCATCATTATCGGACAATCAATAAGTCATCAAACATTTTGTCCATAGATCAATTGAGCTGTCGGGATTTTATGTTTTTGTTTTGCTTCCCTGCGATCCATAAATTTATAGGCGTAAACTTTCAGATAATCAGTTACCACAAAAGCGATTAAAGCGTATGCCCAGACAAAAATCGCTAGTTTCCAACCGATTGGCGAAACCCACCAACCGTACACGACCAGCAGCGTTGCCAATATCTTAGTAATTACGGCCGACCAGAACAGCGCTCGACCCGGCTTGACGGCCCAAAAATGTTTCCGGGTGCGCGTGATGAAAATGGTCAGATGTCCGGCCACGGCCAGTTTCAAAAATATGAATGACTGGACCATGCCCGCCGACAGATGAAAAATATTCTGAGCTATGTAAAATATACCGAACGACGAAATAACTCCAACCAAGCCGAGCAATGTAGAAATATTTAAAACTCTTTTCATGTTCCATTTCTCCGGCCGGTTTGAATAGATGACATTATCGTAAGCGATTGCCATAATCGGCGCGTCATTAAACAACGCCAGAAGGACGATCATGATGGCCGTTACGGGATAAAAATTAAACACAATGATGGAAAGCGTGATAAAGAAAAGGACGCGGATCGTTTCGGTGATACGATAGATTGCGTAGCTATTCATGCGCTGGAAGATCTTTCGACTCTCCTTCAAGGAATTGATGATGACTGAAAGCCCCGGCAAAGTCAACACGATATCGGCCGCCGATTTTGCGGCATCCGTAGCGGCCGCCACGGCGATTCCCGTATCGGCTTTTTTGAGCGCCGGCGCGTCATTGACTCCATCGCCTGTCATTCCTACGATGTGCCCCCTATCTTGGAGCAATTCAATAATGCGATACTTGTGTTCCGGATAGATTTGGGCGAACCCACCGGATTTTTCAATCAGATCTCCAGCTTCTTGATCATTCTTGTCCATGAAAGATTCGGCTGGCAGGATATCGGTGCTCAGATTGACCTGCCGCGCTATTTCTTTGGCGATAGCTACATGGTCGCCGGTGATCATTTTAACCTCTACTCCCATGGTTTCGGCTGTCTTGATGGTCTTAGCCGAATCTTCGCGGGCCGGATCGAAGAACGGGATTATTCCTATCAATTTCCATTTCCCTTGATCATCAGTTTTCGCCACGCCAAGTGCACGATAACCTTTTTCAGCAAAATCACTGATTTCTTTTTCAATCTCAGCCCCAACTTCTTTTTTGTTTTCCGCCAGCGATAAAATGATTTGCGGCGCTCCTTTAGTCACTTTGAAATTCACATGGTCAAAATCTGTAATATCCGCTTCCGTCCGTTTTGTCACGGGATCAAAAGGTTTGAAACTATTTACTGTATATTTATCGATTTTCTCATAAGCCGGCAATGTTTTGGTGTTTTTTATAATAACATTGTCGATCGGATCCCGATCTTCTTCCCTGGAAGCCAGCGTAGCCAGAAATAATACATCTTCATCAGAAAACCCCGCAAAAGATCTCACTGGAGCCAGAGTCAGTTCATTCTTAGTAATCGTACCCGTTTTGTCCGAACATAAAATATCCATTCCGGCCATCTCTTCTATGGCGGCTAGCTTGCTGACAAGCACTTTTTTCTTTGCCAAAGTCACTGCGCCGATCGCCATGGTGACCGTCAGCACGGCCGGTAGCGCTACTGGAATGGCAGCGATGGTTAGCACCAATGTAAATTGCAAAGTCTCTAAGATACTTTCATGGCGGGAAAGGGCTACGATGAATATGACCAGCACCAGCGCGATCGCTAAGAAAATTAAATAATTCCCAATTTTAATGACGGCTTTCTGGAAATGACTCTGCGTCTTAGCTTCCGCCACTAACTTGGCCGTTTTGCCAAAATAAGTATTCATGGCAGTAGCAACCACCAACGCATCCGTCTCTCCCTGCCTGACAACGGAACCTTCGTAGCAAACGTCTTCGCCATGCTTCTCCACCGGCAGCGACTCTCCCGTCAGCATAGATTCATCAACCGAAAGATAATCGCCATCGATAAGTTTGACATCGGCCGGAACAATGTCGCCCAACCGCAATCGCACGACATCTCCCGGAACAAGCTCACGCGCAGAGGTTTCGATCCATTTTCCGTTTCGCAGCACTTTGGTCTTCAGTGCCAGCTTCTGTTTCAGCAATTCAATTGCGTTATCCGCTTTGTGTTCCTGCCAGAAACCGACTACAGCGTTCAGCAAAAGCAGAACAAAGATAACCCAAAAATCCTCCCAGTGACGGATGACGGCTGACAGGATCGCAGCCACTTCGATCATCCACGGAATCGGCCCCCAGAAATAGCTGAGGAATTTCACGAACGGACTGACTTTTTTCTCGGAAATTTCATTGTAGCCGTATTCTTCGATGCGCTTCCCCACCTCCGAAGAGGATAAACCTTTCCGGTTCGATGAAAATTTTACGAATAAATCATCCGTTGAAGCTTTTTTTATATAACCAATGTCTACGATGTTTTTTTTCATATTTGTTTTCTAAAAATCTTTCTTAAAATTATACCACTTAACCAAAAAATTAAAACTTCAAAATGAAAAAGCATCGCCAGTAAAGCAATGCTTTTGTAATCTTGCAAGAATAGACTTACCACATCGGACAACCAAACCCGTATCCACCATCTCCGTCCCGATCCTGAGATTGTGATCTTGTCTGACCTTGGTTTGGATTCCGAGACTGAACATTGTTGTTGCTATTTACATTACCGTTATTGCCGCTGTAATTATTTCCAAACGCCCTTTGCATATAATTATACATATAGCTCGGTCCGTAGCCATACCCCGAACCATAAGGTCCGACTTGCTCAGTATTTCCATAATTTCCACCGAACGATCCAGCCGCAAAAGCGACGCCGGCAACAGAAGCGATGCCCAAAATTGCCAATAATACTATGATTTTTTTGCTCATAAAATTTTCTCCATGCGAATAATAAGCACCTACTATTCGCGGGAATGTTATTTATTATTTACCCTTATTTGCGCGCTATATATTTAACTACGCAACTTACCGGAACTTTATTTGGATTTCTACTTCAGCTAAACAGTCCCGATCGCATTTTTCAATTTTTCTTCCGCTTCCGAAAATACAGCCTTTAATTTTTCACTCCCGATCATTTTTTCTATCACGCCGGGCAACAACACCGATACGTTCACATTCCCCTTTTCTTCGTAAACAATGGCTTTGCAAGGAAGGAATAATCCGATTTCTTTTTCCGCCTGAAGAGCTTTGTATGACAGTTCCGGATTACACACGCCCAAAATAACGTAGTTAGGATAGTCAACGCTTAATTTAGTTTTCAAAGTTTCCTGGACATTTGTTTCGGAAAGTATGCCAAAGCCTTGCGCAATCAGCGCTTCTTTGGTTTTTTTAACAGCGTCATTAAATGGTAGTGCGATTGTTTTTTTATAGGCATAATCCATAATTATTTAAGTATTCTAAAAAATTAATACCCCATCATACCCGTTCCCTTCATCATTTCTGGACCCATACCCGAACCGCCGACTGATCCGCGCATCATCTCCATACCGGCCCATGGACTGATTTCCTCTGCCCTGAACTGACCGTTACCGATTTGCTGGCCGATAATTTTTACCGCCACACCCCCTTCGTTCCGCACTTGCCCTTCCCAGTTTGCGCTGCCACAATCTACTGTCCAAGAATGACCATTCTGGTCTTGCAGTTCAAACGTGCCATTCCCACTCGAAACAATCGTTCCAGAAATTAGTCCGCTTTGCGGCTGAGACCAAAACTGACTGGGCGTCTTGACCAGTCCGGCATAAACAGGAATATTTTTTTCCAAATAATTTTCGGCTGCTCCGGCAAACCCGATTACATAAAACCCAAAGCCTAAAATAATCACCAGTGCCGCAAAACCCACGGTCACATAGCGGGAATTATATTTGTACCCATGCTTGGTTTTGAAAAATTCAACAACTCCCAGGACAGAAAATATCAAGACTAATATAATCCAAAAGTACGGAAGACTAAGCAACAAGACTCTTCCGCTTCCGGAACTAAGTACGTCTAGCGCATCGAATTGACTGAGGAGTTCGGCAACTAACCCGAAGGCCAATGCGCCAACAAAAATAAACACGATCAGAAGTATGCTCACTAAAAGGTGCGCTAACACAAATCGCCATTTGGGTTTTGGGGATACTTCTTTGTTTTTGATCTTCTCAAAAACCTTTTTGCTTATATCATTAGTCATAATTTAATATTTTCTTTCTTAATTTTTTCCCGCAACTGTTTTTTAGCCTCAGAAAGAAGCGTTCCAACTGTTCCAACCGGCTTTTTCAGTATGTCGCCAATATCTTCATAACTCTTATCCTCCAGATAGCGCAGCAGCATCACTTCTTGATAAGCGGGTTTAAGCGAACCGATAATCGTCCTGACTTTCTCCACTATCAACCTGGTGCCGATCTCTTTTTCCAAATCCTCTCCCGATCCAAACATATTTTTAAATTTGTCATCATCATCCCAAGAAAAGACCTGTGCCTCACCCTTATTCTTTCTCCAATAACTTACCACGTGATTACGAGCAATGCGATAAATCCAGGAAGAAAACTTCAACTTGGTGTCAAAATCGTTGATATTTTCAAAAGCTTTGATAAAAATTTCCTGCACCAGATCTTCTGCCGTTTCCTTGCCGACGCTAGAAATTCTTCCAACATAGCGCAGCAACTTGTCTTCGTAGCGCGCCATCAGACAAAAATAAAACTCCGGATTTTCAACCGTCAAAAGTACCAACTCTTCGTCTGTTTTATTGTCACAATCGCGAATCTGTTCACTCATCTGATTTCCTTGATTTTTAATACGCAAACTTCGAATTTTTTATTTGAATAAATAATGTAAGTTGTTAATTTATCGTACTTTGCCATCGTCCACGTATTTTCCATAATTTCATTAGCCTGAGATTATTTTTAGAAAAAGCCATTCCGAAAAATGGCTTGCAGAATTAATATTGCGCAATAATTAAAATATTTGGCGAAAAGCAAGACAGCGTCTTTTATTTTTTAAACGCGAAAGCCATCAGCACGATAGTCAGGGCGTTGAGAATGACCAATGCCAACGCCATTTGCCATTTCGTCGCGAGCGGCTTCATCAAAATATAGACCGTGTAAATTATGGCGACAATCGCCGCGCCAATGAAATTTCCTCTCACCATATTTTATGTTTTAATTTTTATTGTTTTTTAATATTCTCCTTTGATCACAAAAAATGATCCGCGGATGGTTCCGGCTAATTTGGATTTCA
>JAJYJP010000024.1 GCA_021789395.1 bacterium
TTCCAGAAGAAGAAATTAGAACATTTTATGCAAAAATAATATTGGTTTCCACAATCTCGTTCGTAAGTTCGAACGCGAGACGTCCTCCTTAGTTTTGCAAGTAGAGTAAGAGTATTTTTATGTGATAATTCACAACAAAGATGCCACTTGCGCGCGGGATTGTGGAAGTCAAATGAAAAAACCGCCTGTCGGCGGCCTTTTTTTATTCCAAAAATTTCTTAACTTCCTCCAAAATATCCTTCTCGATATTTCCTATCTTTTCCATCTCTTCTTCCGAAAATTTTCCCAGCACGAAATCATGGGCGCCCAAGCGGCATTTGATCACGCCTTCATTGGTAGCTTCTCCAATCCCGACGCGGATGCGGCGGAACTTCTGGGTGCCGATTTTTTCGATAATGTCTTCGATGCCGTGGTGGCCGGCCGAAGAAGAATCGGTAGCGACTTTATATTTTCCGATGGCAATGTCCAAATCGTCCTGGATCACCAGGATGTCCTCGGGCATCAGTTTGTAGAAATCCAAAATTGCCCGGACGGAATCGCCGGACAGATTCATGAAAGTCTGCGGTTTGGCCAAAATGACTTCATTTTCTTCGATATTGCCTTTGACGATTTCCGCGTCGAATTTTTTATTGAATTCCCACTCCGAAAAATTCCAAATCTCCTTGATCTTGTCGATAAACATAAAGCCGATGTTGTGGCGGGTGTCTGCATATTCCGCGCCTGGGTTACCGAGGCCGATAATCACTCTCATAATTTATTTTTTAAAAAATAATTAGATTTAATTCTAATTGGAAGATCCTGGCTGCTCCAAAAGATTTAGATATTCCTGGCTGTCTTGGGCTTTGTTGAAATCTTGAACGCTGTCTTCCTGCATATTATAACGCGAAAGAAGGTCGCTTCCAATGCCGACCACGATGTCGATGTCTTTACCGGCCGTCAGGCTTTGGATGTCGAACGGAATGTCATAAGTTGCTTTGGCCGGTAATTTGGTTACTAGATCGTTGAGCGTGAAGGGCTTGTTGCCGTCCGTCAGGTCGTACGCGGTGGTGGTGTCGGAAGGAAGCGCCTCTTTGTCATTGAGTACGGTGACATTTTTATAGCCCAGGTCATCGACAAGAAGATTTTTGATCTTGGAGATTATCTGCGTGTCGCCGGTCTGGTTAAGGAGGGCAACGTTGGCATTTTCCTGAGCGATTTCCGTTTGGTTGCGGGTAATTGCGTCCAAGTCGAAAATATTTTTAGCAAGATTTCGGATTTCGCTGTAATTTCCCAAGCCGACCCGCGGAATAAGGATGAAAGCGTTGATGTTGCCGTAGGGCACGTGAGAAACTTTCAGGAGGCTGCCTTTATTCCAAGCGTCAATGACGGAGGTCGTGACGTTCTGTGTGTCGAGTTCTTTAGAAAGTTCCAAGAAACTTTCAATCTCCTGGGGCTGGATGTTGGTACGGATATCGTCTCCCAAAGCGGTGAAAAGATTGTTGAGCGCTACCACGTTCAAAAGGGTGCCGGCGGAAAAAATTTTGTCTTTCGTGGCCTGGAGGATTTGTTGTTGGCGATGTGCCCGGCCGAAGTCTCCTTGCGGATCATCGTGTCTCTCGCGGGCGTACTGGAGGGCGACGGCCCCGTCAAGATGTTGAAAGCCTTTCTTGAGCGAGAAAGTTTCGTAAGTGTAGTTCGGTCCGGGATAAGTCGGATCATAAAAGTTTTGATTGTTCATCACGTCAATGCCTCCAACAGCATCGATCACTTTGGTGAAGCCGGAAAAATCCAAAATAACGTAATAGTCGACGTCGAGAGAAGTGATGTCCTTGATGGTGGCGATGAGCGGCTGCATCGCTTCATCGGTATTTCCGGAATCTTTTTCGTTATCCAAACCGTATTGATAGACAGCGTTGATTTTGGTGTAAAGTTTCGTGTCGGGAATCTCGACGTAAAGGTCACGCGGAATGGAGAGGAGCGCCACTTGGTCGGTCTTGGTATTGACGCTGGCGATCATCATGGTGTCGGTCAGATTGGGTCCGGGATTGCCTTTTCCTCCAATGCCTAAAAGCAAAATGTTGATTCGTCCGCTGTCCATTCCTTTGAGATTGATTGGTTGGGAATGCGTAATGGTGGCGACGGTGGCTTTCACGGTATTGAGAAAAGAATCTTGGTTGTTCTGGCTGTTTGAGTTTATTTTTTTGCTGACGGAATAAATTTCACAAACGACAAAAGAGCCGTAGGCCAATGCAGCCAGCAAAACTATGCCGATCGTCCAGAGGATGATTTTTTTGATCAGCCGGCGCCGCGGACGATAGAGCATGTGATCGAAAGAATCGCGGCGGGGATTGGCGGGATCGTAAAAATTTTCTTCATGGAGAAAGTTGGGCGAGCCGAGATTGCGGGTGTCAGTTTTTGTTTTTCTTTTTATCATCTACTTTATAATATCAGGTTCTGGGCGCCAGACCAAACACCTTTTGTTCAAAGGCTAAAAGACCCTTGCTAGGCATCTTTTTTTGTGCTAGACTCGAGGAGAATCAGTTTAAAAAATAGTTAAAAATAAATGGGCGATCAAAATATGCGGAATGCGACTGCCAATGACGAGCGCTATTATGGCGTCGGCAGTTTTATTTTAGAAATAATCAAAATAGTGGCATTGGCTTTTGTCATAATTTTCCCGATCCGGGTTTTTTTATTTCAGCCGTTTTTTGTCCAGGGCGCTTCGATGGAGCCGAATTTTGAAAATAATCAGTACTTGATTGTCAACGAATTGGGCTACAAAAAAACCACTATCGGCCTTGACGGGAAAAACTGGCTGACAGTCAATCCTTATAAGGAAGTCCAGCGGCAATCGGTCATTGTCTTCCGTTATCCCAAGGATCCGTCGCAATTTTTTATCAAAAGAGTTATCGGTCTGCCGGGAGAGAAGGTGCAGATCAAAGACGGTCAGGTCATAATTTACAATCCGCAGAATCCAAACGGATTCGTTTTGAACGAAAGCGCTTATCTTTCGCCGGACGTTAAAACTTTGGGTGACATGACTGTAACGCTCAGTAATGATGAATATTTTGTGATGGGAGATAACCGGATGTTCAGCTCGGATTCTCGCAGTTGGGGGCCGGTGCCGGCGGAAAATATCATCGGAAAAGTCGTTTTGCGGGCTTGGCCATTGAACCAGCTATCAGTATTTTAGATATTAACCAATAACCAAGAAACAATAATCGAACAAGATTAGACTCTCAACAATCAGCGATCGAATTTTTTAAAATCTGAATTTGAGTTTTGAAATCTGCTTGAAATTTTTTCTTGCATCTTGGAATTTTAAATTTATGCCCAGAAAAATTGTTAAGAAAATCAAAAAAGCCGTAACCAAGAAATCCAAATCGGAAATGAAAGTCAAAGAGCTTGAACCTGTCATGCTCCAGCCGCCGCGCGGAATGAAAGATATTTTGCCCGGAGAGCAGCCGTATTGGGAACAGGTACGACGAGTGACGGAGAGATTGGCGCGTGACTACGGTTTTTCTCGTATCGATACGCCGGTAGTCGAATTTAATAATCTTTTCAATCGCAGCATCGGCGAAGGGACGGATATCATTGAAAAAGAAATGTATTCGTTTGCGACCAAGGGTGGCGACAAGGTGGCGCTGCGCCCGGAGATGACCGCCGGCACTTGCCGCGCCTACATCCAGCACGGGTTGCATCTACTGCCTAAACCGGTGAAACTTTTTTCTACTGGTCCGGTCTATCGTTACGACCGTCCGCAAGAAGGACGCTACCGGGAGTTTTATCAAGTCAATTATGACGCTTTCGGAGAACAGGATCCTGTTTTGGATGCCCAGATGATCCAGGTGGCCTATCGAGTCGTCCAAAATTTAGGCATCAAATCGATCCAGATCCAGGTCAATTCCATCGGTTGTCCGACTTGCCGCAAAGAATATAAGGATCTGCTGGTAAATTATCTGGAATCGAAAAAAAATAAGCTCTGCCAAGATTGCAAAAGAAGGTTGGAAACCAATCCGCTGCGTGTTTTGGATTGTAAGGAAGACAAATGTTCCCAAGTGGCGGCGGCAGCTCCGCAATCCGTCGATCACCTCTGCGATGATTGTCGCAACCATTTCAAAAATCTGTTGGAATATCTGGATGAATTGGATCTGCCCTACGCCATCAATCCGCAGTTGGTGCGCGGTCTGGATTATTACACCAAAACTGTTTTTGAAATTTGGTCCGGCGAAGAAGGCGGCCGGAAATTTTCCTTGGGCGGTGGCGGCAGATACGACGGCTTGGTCAAGATGTTGGGCGGCGAAAATACGCCGGCCATCGGTTTCGGACTGGGCGTCGAAAGGCTCATTCTTGAAATGAAACGAGTGCAGGCCAAACCTTACCGCGCTCCGAAACCGAGAATATTTTTGGCGCAGCTGGGCGACCTGGCGAAGAAGAAAAGTTTGAAATTATTTTCTGAACTGGAGAAGAACGGAATTTTGGTGGCGGAGAGCTTCGGACGCGGCAGTTTGAAAGCGCAACTGCGAGTGGCGGATAAGCTGGGAGTGGAACTGACTTTGATTTTGGGCCAGAAAGAGGCGTTAGATAGGACTGTAATAATTAAAAACATGGCCAGCGGAGTTCAGGAAATTGTGAGCGTGGATAAGCTGGTCGATGTCGTCAAAAAGAAACTCAAGACCGATAACGTTGTCACTTATCATGACAATGGCAATCACAACAATCATTCAGAGAACAAGTGATAAGTCGCGATCCGATGGATATTTTTTGTAAAATTATTAACAAAGAGATTCCGGCCGAGGTTGTTTATGAGGACAAAGAGATTTTGGCATTCAGGGACATCCATCCGGTCGCTCCGGTGCATGTTTTAATCATTCCCAAGAAGCACATTGAGAGCGCTAATGAATTGAGTGACGGAGATGCGCAACTGATAGGCAAAATGGTTGTGCTGGCCAAAAAGATCGCCCAAGACTTGCAAATTTCCGAAAAGGGATATAAACTGCTAATTCGGACCGGGAAAGACGGCGGGCAGGAAGTTCCGCATCTGCATCTGCACCTTATCGGCGGGGCCGAGCTGTATGAAGAAATAAGGCCGATCAATTAATTCCAAATTACAAATTCTAAATTTCAAATCAGTCAAAATTACTAAATGAATAAAGTTTAAATTTTAGACATTTAGATCCCATTTGAAATTTGAAATTTGAAATTTAAATTTTTTTCGTGAAGGGAGGTTTTTATGATTGAAGTCAAAAAGAAAGATCGGGAAACGTCGGAAAGTTTGATCCGACGGTTCAGCCGCAGAGTCCAACAAAGCGGCGTTTTAGTGCATGCTCGCAAAACCAGATTCCGCACGGAAGAAAAAAGCAAGCGTCAGTTACGGGAAGGCGCGATGTACAAAGCTAAGGTCAGGAAAGTCGTCGACCGCCTGAAAAAAATGGGCAAATTCGACGATGAAACTTTCAGAAACGTAAAAAAGAAACTTATCAAATAAATTATGAGTCTCAAACAAACAATCTTTTCCGATATGAAAGAAGCGATGAAAGCGGGGGACGCGGCCAAACGCGATACGCTTCGGATGCTTGATTCGATGATCAAGAACGCTGAAATAGAAAAGATGAAAAGGGAAGAAGGTCTGTCGGACATCGAGGTACGGGAAGTGATCGCGCGCGCCATCAAGCAAAGAAAAGACGCAATCGCGCAATATGAGGCGGGCGGGCGGCCGGAATTGGCGGAGAAAGAAAAGAAAGAGATCGAAATTCTTTCTGTCTATATGCCGGAACAACTGAGTGAGGACGCAATCCGCAAGGCAGTCAAAGAAACGATCGTGCAGATCGGTGTCACAAACAAAGCCGAGATCGGCAAGGTGATGGGTCCGGTGATGAGCAAGCTCAAGGGCCAGGCGGACGGAAACGTGGTCCGGAAGATCGTGGAAGAAGAGTTGCAGTAATTTATCAACAAGAACTTTTATTTTAAAACCACCCTCGAAGGGTGGTTTTTTGGCGTGAAATATTTTACTTTTTCGATTTTAATAGAGTGATTGTCCAGCTTGGACATTCGGACCGGATTGTTAAAATTTGTGTTTAATCCTAATTTTTAATAAAACTATGAAAAATCGAAGAAGTCTTTTGAAAAGCTTTTCTTTTGGCACAGCTTTTATTTTGGCTGGTTTTGCGGTTTTACTGACGGTCAGGCCTGCTTCGGCTTGGGACACTTGTCCTTTGGACAAAACCGTGCATCCCGCGGCCACTATAAAAATTTACAAAACGGACGACAAGACCAGTCTGCCGGCCGGGGGCGGGCAAGTGACTTATACATATAAAATTACTAAACCTGGAAATGATGTTGTGTATAAGGATATTAAAGTGACAGATGACCAGTGCGGGCCGGTAAAATTTGTAGGAGGCGATAGG
The DNA here is from genome assembly GCA_021789395.1 of bacterium. Lineage (GTDB taxonomy): Bacteria > Patescibacteriota > Minisyncoccia > Moranbacterales > UBA2206 > JAJYJP01. The sequence continues at coordinate 6,387 of JAJYJP010000024.1, forward strand.
AATGGAGACGGTGTTTTTTCAAACGATGAAGTCTGGGTTTTTCAATGTACGACTGATGTTTCCAAAACAACCACCAATACCGCAACGGTCACCTCGGACAGATGTTCTGCAAGTAACAGCGTGGGTAGCAAAATTTGCGATGTTGATGGACGGTTCATTGTTCCGGAAGACAACTGCTCGGTAAATCAAATTTCTGATACTGCCAAAGTGACCGTGACGGTTGCTTCGCCGGCTCCCACGCCGCCGCCAGCACCACCAACTCCACCGACGCCTCCAGCTCCGCCAACCCCGCCAACCCCACCAACTCCGCCCGCGCCTGTTGTACAAACTGTCACCCAAACTCAAACCCAGACGCAAAAAGTAAGCGTGAGTGTCAAAGTTAAAAAAGAAGAAGATGATCACGATGATCATCATGATGATCATCACGACGATCATCATGAGAAAAAAGAGACCGTTCCTTCGTCTCTGCCGAGTACGGGCGGAGGATTTCTCTCCTCCGCGCATGATAATACCCTTTGGTATGTCTGGTTTGGAGTGGCCGGACTGATCATCGCGATCAACATCATTGCCTATTTCAGGTATCGGAAAAGCAAATGATTAAAAATTGATCGAGCAATTAGAGTTAATAGCAATTAAATCGAACAAAGGCCGTTAGAAAACAAGCGGCCTTTTTTGTGCTATAATTAATTTATGAAACTTAATGTCTCAATCAACAACCAGACCAAAAGTCCTGTGAAGGATTCTTTTTTTGTTCCGATCGTCAAAGAAACGCTCAGTCAGAGCGGTTATGGTTTCCTGGCGGAGAAAAACATTTCTTTAAGCATCGCGCTGGTCGACGAGAAAGAGATCCGGCGGCTCAACCGGATTTACCGTAAGATCGACAAAGTGACGGACGTCCTCTCTTTTGCCGAATATAAAAATACGGCGGCGCTCAAAAAGGCTGTGGGAAAGGATATCTTCCTGGGAGAACTGATTATATGCTATGATGATATAAAAGAATATGCCAAGGCTCAGAAGCTGGATTTGCAGAAAGAGTTGGCCAATGTGGTTTCCCACGGCACGTTGCATCTTCTCGGCTTCGACCATGGTAAAGAAATGTTCGGAATCCAGAATGAAGTGATAAATAAAAAAAAATAAATAGATGAATCGAATAAAAGAATTTTGGAAAAGCCTGTCTTACGCCTTGCGCGGATTGGGTTATGTTTTGAAAAACGAAAGAAATTTTCAGAACGAAGTGATTGCGGCGATAATCGTGATTGTCGCCATGATTTATTTCCGGGTGACCGAGATTGAAATGATCATTCTGTTTGTGATCATTATGGGCGTTTTGATTATGGAGCTTCTCAATACGGTAATGGAGCGGGTGGTGGATATCGTGAAGCCGCAAGTTCATCCTTACGCTCGACTGATTAAGGATCTGATGGCGGCCAGCGTTTTGATCGTGGCGATTCTGGCGGTCATAATCGGAATTATAATATTCATTCCGTATCTGACGCCGCAAGTGGCAGCGCTCCTGAAGTGACCTCGTTGCATGTTTCCGCGTTTTGTTTTATTATAAATGAGACTATAACTATAAATTTAATTTTTTAATCCATGTCCAAGAACGACATAATTGTTGGCATTGACGTCGGCTCTTCAAATGTAAGAACGGTCATCACACAGGTCTTTGAGGGAGAAGAAAAGCCGCGCGTCATCGGAGTAGGAGTGTCTGAGTCGGCCGGAATCCGCAAGGGAGTCATTGTGGATCTCGAAGAAGCGGTCAAAGCGATTAATTCGTCGGTGGAAAAAGCCGAGGCTAATTCCGGACGAGCGGTGGAAAGAGCAATCATCAGTTTGGGCGGTAACCATATTTCTTCCCAAAGTTCGAAAGGCGTGATTGCGGTCGGCCGGGCTGACGGAGAAGTGACGGAAGACGATGTTTCCCGGGTTATCAATGCGGCACAGGCCATTTCCGTGCCGTCCAACAAGGAAATTGTTCACATCATTCCGGAAAGTTATTCCTTGGACGATCAGAAGGACATCAAAGATCCGTTGGGCATGAACGGAGTGCGTTTGGAAGTGGAAGCGATGATCATCGAAGGCTCGACGCCATTCATAAAAAATCTGGTGAAGTGCGTGGAGCAGGCCAGCATTGCCGTGGAAGATTTCGTGCTGGCGCCTTTGGCAGCAGCTAAAGCCACTTTGACCAAAAGGCAGAAAGAACTAGGTGTAGTGTTGATCGATATCGGTGGCGGTACGACTTCTATTGCGGTGTACGAAGAAAACGATCTGCTTTATACGTCCGTATTGCCGGTCGGCGGCAGTCATATCACCAATGATATCGCGATCGGGTTGCGCACTTCGATCGATGTGGCGGAAAAAGTAAAATTGGAATATGGCAACGCTTTGCCAAAAGAAATCAATAAGAAAGAAGACATTAATCTGGCCGAACTCGATCAGAACGAAGAAGGCATCGTTTCTCGCTATCACGTGGCGGAGATAATCGAAGCGCGGTTGGAAGAAATCTTTATTATGGTCAATAAAGAATTGCGCGCGATCGGAAAGGACCGATTGCTTCCGGCGGGCGCGGTTCTGGTCGGCGGAACGGCCAAGTTGCCGGGCGTTATTGACCTGGCTAAGGAAGTTTTGGGTTTGCCGGCCCAAACCGGTTTTCCGGTGCCGTTGGGCGGGCTTGTGGATAAAGTTGACGATCCGTCTTTCGTGACTTCGGTCGGACTGGTGATTTGGGGCTTGGAAAATGCCTCAGTTTCTCTGAAAAATACCCTCAGATTGAAAAATAATCTGGTGAAAAATATCATTCCTGGCAACATGGGCGGAACGGTTGACAATGTGAAAAAAATATTCAAAAAATTCTTGCCTTAATTGCCGGTTTTGGGTAAAATGAGGAAGTAAGATTCTTGCTATCCTTTCCTTGCAAATCGGTCGGCAATAAATACAAATACAAAAATACAAACAAATTTGACACATAGACTTCATATGTGCTAGTTTTTTTACTAAAGAAAAGACTTTTTTTACCCAATTTTTCGTTAAGAAAATCATTTAAATAAATAAAAATAATCTGAAAGATCAGGTTACAAGAAAAATATATGGCAGAAATAAAACCACCAGTGGAAACCTTTGCAAGAATCAAAGTTGTCGGAGTCGGAGGATCGGGAAACAATGCGATCGAAAGAATGATTGAATCCAAGATCAAAGGCGTGGAATTTGTGGCAATCAATACGGACGCGCAAGCTTTGCATCACAACCGCGCTTCGGAAAAAGTGCACATCGGAAAAAATCTGACCAAGGGACTGGGGGCGGGAATGAATCCGGATGTCGGGCGCCAGGCGGCGGAAGAAAATCGTGATGAGATCCAAGAAGTTCTCAAAGGCGCGGATATGGTTTTTGTGACTTGCGGTTTGGGCGGCGGTACCGGTTCGGGAGCGGCGCCGATCGTGGCGGAGACGGCCAAAGAATTGGGAGCGCTGACGGTAGCGGTGGTAACCAAGCCCTTCACTTTCGAAGGCGCGCAAAGAAGATCGATCGCGGAGGAAGCTTTGGAAAATCTGAAAGAACGCGTCGATACCTTGATCACTATCCCTAACGATAAATTGCTTCAGATCATCGACAAGAAAACTACGCTTATTAACTCTTTCAAGATTGTGGATGACGTGCTGCGTCAAGGCGTACAGGGAATTTCCGATCTGATCACGAAGCCGGGCGTGGTCAACGTGGATTTTGCCGACGTGAAAGCGATCATGTCCAACAGCGGTTCAGCTCTGATGGGAATCGGAATCGGTACGGGCGAAAATCGGGCGGCCGAAGCGGCCAAAGCGGCTATCAACAGTCCGCTTCTGGAACTTTCCATCGACGGCGCTAAAGGCGTGCTGTTCAATGTGAGCGGTTCCAACGATCTGACGATGCTGGAAATCAACGAAGCGGCCAATATCATTACCGAATCGATCGATCCGAACGCCAAAGTGATTTTCGGCGCCGTAATTGACGAAGCTATCAAGAAAGGTGAAGTGCAAATCACCGTGGTGGCGACCGGTTTCGACGCGGATAAGTTCAGAGAGTCGCCGATGGAAAAATTATCCCGAATGACGGTCGGAGAAGCCAGAAAAAAAGTTGAGGAAGAAGAGCAGCAACCGCAACCGCAGCCGTCAAAAATTACCTTCCCGGCCAAAACCGAACCCAAGATGATTATTGAAGAAAAAGTTCCGCCGAAAATTTCTCGGCCGATCTCATTTACGCCCGACAAAGCGCTGGACGACGGAGACGATGAGCTGGAAATCCCGGCCTTCATACGGAGGAAGATGGGGAAGTAATAAATGATTTGATTGTAGTATTTCAAAGAGATTTGGTGGCTTGACAAAATAGCTAAATCTGCTATACTCAAAATACAATGCTCGAAATGCGTATACTACGGGTTTCGTGAGGTGTCAACAAAGAGGATCTCTTGAAAGGAGGTTCTTTTTGTTTTATAATATTTTTGTGGATCCGGGCCCGTATTATATGCAGTTATTATTCGAGCATTGACACCTCGCGAAACGGGTGCAAGTCCCGTCGGGTCCACCCAAAGCACATCTCGCAAGAGGTGTTTTTTGTTTGTGGATAACTTTTGCGTTGCCAGAGCGTGCCAGTTGGAGTATTATGTAATTAAGAAAATAATCTTATTCAAATGAAAAAACAAAAACAAATTTTAATTAGTTCCTAACTTAAATCTCCGAGCGTAAGCTCGTGAGATGGAGTTGCATCCAGTGTCCTCTTGTCCCATACTGTAGACAGTATGGAATTCAAGAAGCTAAGTCATTGTGTATACCA
>JAJYJP010000025.1 GCA_021789395.1 bacterium
AGAACGACGCGGATGTCCTGGGCCATGGCTAAAAACATTTTACGCAGGTTTTCCAGATCCAGTTCTTCTTTGGATTCGCGCAACTTGATCTTACCCAATTTGGTGACGCCGTCCACGATGAATGCGATTTCTTTGCCGAACTTATTTTCAATCTCTTTGAGCGTGACGTTGGTGTCTTCCGGTACGTCATGCAGGAGGCCGGCCGCGATTGTCCGAGAAGCCATGCCCATGCGGGCGAGGTTGAGGGCGGTGCGAAGGGAATGCTGGATATAGTCTTCGCCGGATTTCCGTTTCTGGCCTTGGTGGGCGGCCAACGCAAACTCGTAGGCGCTCCGAATCAAAGCTTCGCGCTTGGGCGTTCGTTCCACTTTTAGGCTATTTAAAACATCTTCAATGGTGATTGTGGGCATATCCATAATACAATCAGTATAAATGAGGGAAAATCAAAAGACAAGGTAAGGCGCTGGCCTTTGCACGAAGGAAAATTTCAGAGTAAGATAAAAGCACAAAAAGAGGCTGGACTGTTCTTTGGAAAGTCAAACTATTTTCTCTAGGAGGGAATGGGAAATGAGAAAATTTTTGATCAAAACAGGGTTAAGGTTTTTTTATGGCGGCTTGATCATTGTGGTCGCTACCGGCGTGGTTGCAGCGAAGGGTCTACTGCACTTTTGTCGGAGGAGCAAGCATAAGCTTCTTTCGACAGGGTAAAGGTATGTGATCAAATATTTCCATCGGCCGAAAGCGCAAGCGAGTAGGCCTTTTCTTTTTGAGGCCAATCGTCTAGAATGAAAACGAAAAAAGCAATTATGTCGGGAGACAAAGAATTGTATTTAGTATTGGATAATATTCGCAGCGCCTACAATGTGGGCGCGATTTTTCGGACCGCCGACGGCGCGGGCGTAAAAAAAATTTATCTTTGCGGCTATACGCCGGTACCGCCGGACGGCAAAAAAATTTACAAAACCCAGTCGGACAAAATGATTGAAAAAACCGCTTTGGGAGCGGAGAAAAAGGTGGCTTGGGAAAAGGCCGACGACTTGGAAAAGCTTTTGGAAAAATTGCGCCGGGAGAAAGTGAAAATTGTCGCTTTGGAAAAAACAGGCGAGTCGGTCGACCTGAAAAATTTTCAGCCGGAATTCCCGTTGGCGCTTGTTGTGGGCAACGAAGTGGACGGGGTCGCGGAAAAAATTTTGGAAAAGTGCGACGCGGTAGTTTCCATCCCGATGCGTGGCGCGAAAGAATCGCTGAACGTATCCGTGGCGGCCGGCATCGCCACGTATGAATTTTTAAGTTGATATGAAAATCACATCTTTTCAAAATCTAGTCTACCAAACGACCGTCAAAATTCCCAAAGGCAAAGTCTCCACTTACGGCGCGATCGCCCGGGCGATCGGTCGGCCGAAATCTTCCCGGGCGACCGGCAACGCGCTTAACAAAAATCCTTTTGCGCCGGGCATGCCATGCCATCGGGTGGTAAAGAATGACGGAAAAGTTGGCGGATTCGCCGGCGGTCAAAAGGCAAAAATAAAATTATTGGAAAAAGAAGAAATTGAAGTGAGGGACGGGAGGATTGTGGATTTTGCCAATAAGTTGGCTCGCCTTTGATTTATGAATTTCAAACCAGAGTGAATTTAACGGCGGGTGGTTTTTGATTTATGGCCGAGATAGGCGTAGAATAAAGTCAAAAGCTAAAAAATTAGCAGCAATAAAAGAATGGTGGTATGATATCACTAAGGTTAAATTTTTTCTTATGACAAATGAGCAAAAACAAGTATTGGAAAGACAGTTGTGGAAAGTGGCGGATGCTTTGCGTGGAAAGATGCATGCCGATGAGTATAAAAACTACATTCTTGGTTTTATTTTCTATAAATATCTTTCAGAAAAACTCGAAAGTTATGTTGATGAAAAACTTTTAACGCGTGAAAATTTCAAATTTTCACAAATCAAAGAAAACACAAAAGAAGGCAAAGCTATCCTAGAAGAAATTAAAAAGGCTTGTGTTGGGCATCTCGGATTTTTTCTGAAACCGACCGAGCTTTTTTCATATATCGTCAAAAAAGGTAAAGGAGAAATAAAAGACGAAAATAATTTCATTCTGGAAGATCTGAAAAATGTTTTGTGGGCAATTGAACGAACTTCTCGGGGAACAGCTAGTGAGGATGACTTTGCCGGATTGTTTGATGATGTTGATCTGACTTCAACCAAATTGGGCGCGCGCGAAAATCAAAAAAACGAAGTGATTGTTGATGTGCTGGCGCATTTATCTGGCATAGATTTTAAGCTTGAAGACACTAAAAGCGATTTGTTGGGCGATGCATATGAATATTTGATCGGTGAATTTGCGGCCGGTGCTGGCAAGAAGGGTGGAGAATTCTATACGCCGGCGCAAGTTTCAAGACTTTTGGCTCAAATTGTTTCGCAGGGAAAGCAACGTGTTAAGTCAGTCTATGACCCGACTTGCGGTTCAGGCTCATTGCTTTTGCGTATCAAAGATTATGCAGATGTGGTTGAATATTTCGGGCAAGAGCTGAATCCAACGACATACAACTTGGCACGTATGAACATGATTCTGCATGACATACATTTTGATCGCTTCAAAATTTTTCAAGGTGACACGTTGCGAGAAGATATGCATCCGGACTTGAAGGCTGAGGCAATTGTAGCCAATCCGCCATTTTCTGCGCAATGGAAGGGTGACAGTGATCCACAACTAGCGCATGATGATCGATTTTCGCAATATGGCCGTCTGGCTCCAAAAAGCGCAGCCGATTATGCTTTCGTGACGCATATGCTCTATCACTTGGCTGACAATGGCACGATGGCGGTGGTTCTGCCGCATGGTGCGCTTTTCCGATCTGGTGCGGAAGGGAACATTCGCAAATATATTATTGAAAAATTGAATTATCTTGATGCGGTGATTGGTTTGCCAGCCAATCTTTTTTATGGAACTTCCATTCCGGCGACGGTTTTGGTTTTCAAAAAATGCAGAAGAGATGATGAAAATATTTTGTTTATCGACGCTTCAAAAGAGTTTGAAAAAGGAAAGAATCAGAATCATCTGACCAATGCGAACATTCAAAAGATTTTTGAAACATACAAAGAGCGAAAGGAGATTGAAAAATATTCTCACCTGGCGAGCCTGGATGAAATCAAAGAAAATGAATTCAATCTGAACATTCCAAGATACGTGGACACTTTTGAAGAAGAAAAGGAAATTGACATTGATGAGGTGGCAAAAGATTTGAAAAAGCTAAATGAAGACGAGGTAGGATTGCAGAACAGGATAGCTGGATTTTGCGAAGAGCTAGGTGTAAATAAGCCGTTTTAGATGCAAAAAAACCTGTCGGTTTCGCATTGTGAAGAGGCGTGACAGGTATTGATAAAGTTATTATAACAAATGACGAAAGAAAATACAAAACCACATCAATATTTTTTTGTAGATGAATCTGGTGATCCAGTATTTTATGATAAGCGTGGGAAAAATATTGTTGGTCAAGAAGGATGTTCAAAGGTTTTGATTTTAGGATTGATTAGAACGGAAAACCCAAATTTATTGAGGAAGGAAATTTTAAAGTTGAAAGATGAAGTTGAAAAAGATCCTTACTTGCAAGGCATACCCTCATTGGAAAAAACAAAGATTGCTTTTCATGCAAAAGATGATGTTCCAGAAATACGTGAAAAAGTTTTCAAGCTAATAAAGGCATTGGATTTTAAGGCAGAATTTGTAGTTGGAAGAAAAATAGAATCTATTTTTAAAAAGCGGCATAAGGATAGAGAAGGTTTATTTTACAATGATATGGTTAGCAAGCTTTTTGAAAATAAATTACACGTTGCAAATAAGAACTATATTTATTTTGCTGTTAGAGGAAGCAAGCCAAAACAGATGCCGTTTGAAGATGCTATTCAAACGGCAATTATCGCATTCGAAAAAAAATGGAAAATTAAGAATGAATCAGAAATAATAATTGAACCACAATCGCCATCCGGAGAGCCTTGTTTGCAAGTAGTTGACTATGTGCTTTGGGCTGTTCAAAGAGCATTTATGAGGGGAGATATGCGATTTTATAAATTTATCGAGGACAAGATTAGCTTTTTAGTTGATATTTACGATTTTGATAAATACCCTAAGAATTTTTATAGCAAAAGCAATAAATTTGATATAACGAAAATGAGCCCCCTATAGCTAGGTTGGTTGCCCAACGCACGGCATGAAGCCGACTTTCACTATTAGGAGACTCATTTATATTGATTTAATACTACAGTAAAAATGGGATTATTTCAAGTAAGCTGTGGATAACTGAAAAATAAAGGCTTATTTAAGCGTAAATGACAAATTTACTAAAACAACAAAAAAGAATACCAAAACTTCGCTTTCCGGGATTTGATGGGGAGTGGGAGGAGAAGAGATTAGGAGAAGTCTGTAATTTTTTTGATAATGAAAGAATTCCATTAAAATCTACAGACAGACAGAAAAGATCTGGCAAATATGCGTATTATGGAGCTTCTGGAATTATTGATTATATTGATGACTATATTTTCGATGGAGAGTACATACTATTAGGAGAAGATGGCGCGAATATTATTGATAGATCTAGTAAGTTGGCTTTTTTAGCAAAAGGTAAATTTTGGGTTAACAATCATGCACATGTTCTGCAGGCTATTGGATCAAGTTATTTTTTAGCTGAATATCTAGAGTCATTAAGATATGAAAAATATAACACAGGAACGGCGCAACCCAAGTTAAATTCTGATGTGGTTAAAAAAATAAAAATCGTTATTCCTAAAAAAGAAGAGCAACAAAAAATCGCTGAATTTTTGGGATCAGTGGATGATTGGATTTCCAATTTGCGCGCACAAAAGGAAGGTTTGGAGAAATATAAAAAAGGCGTGATGCAGAAGATTTTTTCTGAGGGGAAGGATTGGGAAGAAAAAAGATTGGGAGAAATTGGAGATGTCATTGGAGGTGGCACGCCAGAAACAAGCAAAGGTCAGTTTTGGAATGGGGAAATGAACTGGTTTACGCCAACAGAAATAAAGAAAAAATATTCTGGTGAAAGTTTGCGAAAAATATCTACAGAAGGTCTCAGAAATTCTTCTGCAAAAATTCTTCCGGTTGGCGCGCTTCTTTTAACAACCCGAGCGACGATTGGTGATGTATCAATTGCTATGAAAGAATCTACAACAAATCAAGGATTTCAATCAATTGTGGTAAACAAAAAAAATTCTAATGAGTTTATGTATTATTGGATTTTACATAATAAAAAAGAATTTATTAAACGAGCAAACGGATCGACTTTCCCGGAAATTTCTGGTAAAGAAGTAAAGAAGATAAAAGGATGGTTTCCTACACTGAAAGAACAACAAAAAATTGCAGAATTTTTGATATCATTGGATAATTTAATTGAATCTAAGCAAAAACAAATCACTCTTGCAGAGCAGTGGAAAAAAGGTTTGATGCAGAGGTTATTTGTATGAAATATATGACTCATCAATCCGAACAACAACTTGAAAAATCTTTAATCGAACGCTTGAATCGCTTGGGATTTGAGAGTGTTGTGATTGAGGACAATGACGCGCTGGTTGCAAATTTGCGAGCGCAGCTTGAGAAATTCAATGAGACAAAATTTTCTGATCAAGAATTTTCAAGGATTTTGAATCACTTGCAAAAAGGCGACAGATTCCAAAAAGCCAAAACTTTGCGTGATCGCTTTGCTTTGAAACGAGACGATGAAAGTGATTTCTATGTCCGTTTTTTTAACATGGACAAATGGTGTCAAAACGAATATCAAGTTGCGAATCAAGTCACGCAGTCTGGACGATATGAAAATCGCTATGACGTCACGCTTTTGATCAATGGTTTGCCTTTGGTGCAAATTGAACTAAAGCGTCGTGGCGTGGAAATGAAAGAGGCTTTCAATCAGATCCAGAGATATCACAAACATTCTTTTGTTGGCACGCTTTTTGAATATATTCAGATCTTTGTGATTTCCAACGGCGTGAACACAAAATATTTTTCCAATAATCCCAAACAATCTTTCGAACAAACATTTTTTTGGACGGATGAAAAAAATCGCAAAGTTGCCACGCTGGAAGATTTTGCGGATGTGTTTTTGGAAAAATGCGCCATCTCGGAGATGATTGCTGAATATATTGTGTTGGCGGAATCTTTGAAAATTCCAATGGTTTTGCGACCCTATCAATATTACGCGGTCAAAGCTATTGAAGAAAGAGTCAAAGAATCGGACAAGAATGGATATATTTGGCATACGACCGGATCGGGAAAAACTTTGACGTCTTTCAAGGCCAGTCAAATTCTTTCACAAATTCCGGAAGTGAAAAAGGTTTTGTTTGTGGTGGATAGAAAAGATCTAGATATCCAGACAACAAATGAATTCAATTCTTTTTCAGATGGATCGGTAGACGGAACAAACAGCACGGGCAATCTGGTGAAGCAATTGAAGGATAAAAACAGGAAGCTGATCGTGACGACAATTCAAAAATTGGATATTGCGATTGGAAGAGAAGCGTATTTGAAAGAATTTGAATATTTGGCTCAGGAGAAAGTCATCATCATTTTTGATGAATGTCACCGAAGTCAATTTGGGCAGACACATGCCAGAATCAAAGACTTTTTCAAAAACGCCCAGCTTTTTGGTTTTACGGGAACTCCAATTTTTTCGGAAAATAATGTGGGCGGAGTGACGACCAAGGATGTGTTTGATGAACTTTTGCACAGGTATATCATTACGCACGCCATTTCCGATGATAATGTGCTTGGTTTTGCGGTGGAATATGTTGGGAAATATAAGCAAAAAGATCCGGACACCTTGGACGCGGACATTTTTTCCGATTCAATGGTGGAGGGAATTGATCAAAAAGAAGTTTTGGAAAGTGAGGACAGGTTGAACAAAATTGCGGATTATGTTCTGGCTGATTGGAAACGGAAAACTAAAAATGGAAAATTCAACGCTTTGTTTGCCGTGTCGAACATCGAAGTCTTGAAGAGATATTATGAAATTTTGAAAAAGAAAAAAGCTGATAATTTTAAAATCGCTACAATCTTCACCTATCAAGCCAATGAAGATGACAGTTCTGACATGCTGGATGTAGATGTGTTTGCCGGAGAAGGAACTCTTGGCAACAAACATTCGCGTGATTTTTTGGAAGATTGCATCAAAGATTACAATCAAGAATTTTCTACTAATTTTTCAACCGACAGATTTTATGATTATTATCGCGACCTGCAAAAAAGGATAAAGAACAAAGAGGTTGATTTAGTGTTGGTGGTAAATATGTTTTTGACGGGATTTGATAGTCCAAGACTTAACACTTTGTATGTTGATAAAAATTTACGTTATCACGGTCTTATTCAAGCTTATTCCAGAACAAACCGACTTTTAAATTCGGATAAACCGCACGGGAATATTGTTTCATTTCGAAATTTGAAACTGGCTACTGACAAAGCGCTGGCTCTTTTTGGTGATGAAAATTCCAAGGAGGTGGTTTTCAAAAAACCATATGAAGAGCAAAAGAAAGAATTTGAATCGAAGTTGGCAGAATTGCGTGACAAGGTTCCAGATGTTGAATCTGTTGATAATTTGCAAGGCGAAGAAGAAAAAGCGGAATTTGTGAAAACATTTCGTGATCTGCTGCGCATTAAGTCTTCATTGGAAACATTTGCAGAGTTTTCTTTTGAAGGAATGAGAATTTCAGAACAGGAATTTTATGATTATCAGAGCAAGTATCTGGATGTTTATCAAGAAAGAAAAAATCATAAAACCGGACCGGAATCAATTTTGGATCAAATAGATTTTGAAATTGAACTGACGGTTCGTGATGTTGTTGATTTTGATTATATTATTCAACTTATAGCAGGACTAAAAAACATCAGTTCCAAAGTTGTTCGAGACAAAAAGGCAGAAGAAATTTTGCACTTATTTGATCGAGATGCGAAGCTTCGTAAGAAAAAAGAACTTATCAGAAAATTTATTGAAGAAAATTTGCCAAAGATTGACAAATCAGACGAAGTTGAAAATGCTTTCAGTCGGTATTGGGAAGATGAGCGCTTTAATAGTTTGGTAGAAATTGCAAAATCGGAGAATATTCCAATTGAAAAACTGGAACAACTGATCAATGAATACTTTTATACTCAAAGATTGCCACACGGCCAAGATATTGTGGATTTATTGCCAGAGCCTCCAAAAATAATGGAGCGCCAAGGCATTATTGATCGCATTAAAGCAGCGATTGAAAATATTGTGGATATTTTTGAGTGGTAATAATTGTCGCTCGGCTGGATGCGCTGGCGGAAAAAATCCAAAAACTCCAAGCCCACCAAAAATCCGCCCAAGCTGATCTTGTTGCTCTTGAACAATCCATTCTTCACCAAGCTTTCAATAACAAATAAAAACGTTTCATAAAAAAATTCCCCAAAAAACCATAACACAGACATTCCGACATTCTGCAGAAAGCCAGAATGTCATAATATAAATAATTTTAAAAAAATATGCCTATTCCAAAATTTTATGAAACATTCATGCCAATATTGGAAATTCTTGCTGATGACAAGATGATCAAACGAGCGGATGTCTCACAAAAAATTTTAGAGACTGGAAAAATTATCTTGACTCCAGATGAACAGCGGCAAACAATGGCGACTGGAGGCAATTTATACGTTAATCGTGTGGGTTGGGGGTTAGCATATTTGAAACAAGGTAAGTTTATTGAAATTCCAGAGAGGGGTACGGTGCGTATTACTCAGAAAGGCTCGGATTTAATTAAAAGTGGCAATGGATTATCCTTGGCAGAACTAAAGTATGATTCAGATTTTTTGGCTTATCACAAGAAAGTTTCTGCCGAAAAGGATAATGAAAAAAAATTGGAGTCAGAAAATGTGACTCCACAAGATATGATTGATAATGGTTTTAAGAATATTGAAAATAATGTAAAAGAAGAATTGCGCGAGAAGCTTTCCACTATAAACCCTTACTTTTTTGAAAAGATAGTGCTACAACTTTTTAAAAAAATGGGTTATGGAGATTTTTTGGAAACTCCGAAGTCAGGCGATGGCGGAATTGACGGCATCATAAATCAAGACCAGTTGGGATTGGAAAAAATATATATTCAGGCAAAGCGTTATGCTGATGGCAATAAAATTAGGGAAACGCACATTCGCAATTTTATCGGGGCCATGAGTGGCGATACAAACAAAGGTATTTTTGTGACGACCTCTGAATTTGATGAAAGTGCTCTTAAAAAAACACGTGAAGCAATGCATAAAATTATTCTAATTGACGGAAAAAAACTAGTTGATCTTATGATGCGCTATGATATTGGCGTACAAACTAAAGCTACATACGAAATAAAACAGGTTAATGAAGATTTCTTTGAAGAAGATTAGAAAAAAATAAATACTGGTTCTATAGTTTTTACTTGACAGTAGTCTTACAACCGTGGTATCTTTTTGTGTTCTTGAAAAACTAAAAGGAGGTGGCTATTATGCCTGAGAATGCAGAGGGAAGAGGAAAGCGGGACGTTTCTTTGCCTTGTTATGAGTTGTTTTTTCATCCGTTGGCTTTGACGCTTGATCCAACTGCGTACGAAAGAATTCAGTTTGCGTATTTTGCATCGAAGTTTGGTCATGCGATGCAAAAAAGGGAAGGCGGTGCCAGATTTTTCGATCATCCCAAGGCGGCAGCCTGGATCTATATTAATGAGCTGGGCGGCCGTGACGCGCGGGCCATCATCGTTCTGTTACTCCACGACCTTTCTGAAGATTCGTATCTGCTGTCGCCGTACCGCATCAATCTGAATTTGGGAGCAGAAATCGCGCTCGACGTACGGGCAGTCACCAAGCTTCCCAAGGGCAAAGAGACGATCGAGGAATATTTCGGCCGGATCATTGCACGCGGACCATGGGCGATTCTCGCCAAGTTGTGCGATCGTCTGCATAATCTCCGCACCCTGGATGCTTGTGATGCGACGAAGCAATGGAGACAGATTGCTGAGACGAGAGACATACTCTTGCCTATGCTCATTTCTGCTTTAAGAGCGCATGGCGGAGAGGGGGCGAGGTGTGCCGATATTCTGGAAGTGAAGATCAAAGAGGCCATGGCTTTGTACGAGAAGTAGACAAGAGCCATTTAGGCCGCTTTCCTCATCGTGGGAGGGCGGCCTATTTTTTAGTGCTATAATAAACCTAGTAAGTTTCTGTTCTGTGGCGTTGCAATTAAACAATAAAGTTTGAAATAATATTAATTATTGATGATTTAGTTATGCAAAAATCAAAAACCCAAATCGTCATAATCCATGGCGGAATGACTTTCAAAAACAGGAAAGATTATCTGAAATATTTGAAAGAAAGAGAAGTCTCAATCGAAGAAAAAAAGAGATGGCATGGCGAATATTTGAAAAGTCAATTGGGCAGAAACTTTGAGATTATAAAACCCGGCATGCCATTGGCGGAGGACGCGAAATATGAGGATTGGAAGATCCATTTCGAGCGGCACTTTCCATTCATGCGCGACGGCATCATTCTGGTTGGAATGTCTTTGGGCGGAATATTTCTGGCGAAATATCTGTCGGAGCACAAGTTTCCCCAAAAGATCATGTCGACCTATCTTATCTGTCCGCCGTTCGACGACACGATTCCTGGCGAGGATCTGGTTGGCGGATTTAAACTCAAGTCGGATCTTTCTCTGCTTGAGAATAATTCGGGAAATCTCCATTTGATGTTTTCGGAAGATGACGATGTTGTGCCGATCACGCATGCTGAAAAATATCGGAAAAAATTGAGTGGAGCAAAAATTATAATTTACAAAAGTAAGAACGGACATTTCCAGATTGCTAAATTCCCGGAGATCATCAGGATGATCAAGGGTGATGTAAATAAAAAATAAATTCAGTTCAAGGAGGGGTCAAAAGTGTGACCAGGTTTTGAAATAAGTAATTACATAATGATAAAATGAACAAATCTTACGCCTGGTATCAAAAGCTGAAAAAACCAACCTGGGCGCCGCC
>JAJYJP010000026.1 GCA_021789395.1 bacterium
CCCCGTAATACAATGGTTCGAGGTCGATGTTCATACGTTTCGAAAAATCATTGAAGAATATCAAGAAAAAATACATCGACAGATTGTTTTTGTATACCACCTCCACAGCTTTGATTATTGAACTTTCCCGATGCGACCTGACCATTTCCCATTTGAATCTGAAAGGCTGATTTAGCAGCAATCGGTGCGGGGGGAGAAAACGCTGGTTTACTACTCTGATCCTGGCTCCTTCCGTGGTGAATAGAAATATATCACCACTCTCGTTAATGTAAGGAAGGAGTATTTTCTTGGGAAGTTCTTTAGCTGTCATAAAACCTCCTTCGTTTTTAGAATAGCATTGGCTGCGGGATCGGTTTCTTATTTGCTTTTTTCTTTCTCGGCGGATTCTGGCTTATTCTTATTCGCAAATTTCCAGCCTGCTTTATTTCTGATCCTTTCCCGTATTTCTTGTTAGCCCGCTTTTTAGCATAAGCTAAACCAATGTTTTTGGCAGCGGCAAAAAACGGAGCTTCGAAAATTTTATTGATAAAAAGCTGGTCAGTGATTAAGATTCCATCTTTGTCATAAACCTCAAACCTGCCCGACACCTTATAGTATTTAATTGCCATTGCTGGCCTCCTTTTTTTGAAAGAACTCGTTATATTATCTAAAAGCTAAACCAAAAAATATAAAATGGCAAGTTTGGAAAATAAAAAAGACCACAGAAAGCCTTGCATTGCTGATGATTTTTATCATCAAACACGCATCCGTGGTCTTTATTTCGGGAGTTAGCCCTGGAAAATGAACCTTTGCGGACCAAACGTTTGTTCGATCAGCCGTTCTTCAAAATCATCCAGAAGAAGATCTCTTGCCGGCTTATCGCAAACCGGCAGTCCGTCTAACTCATGCATAGCTTTCCTCCTCTGCAGCCGAGCCAAAGATCGGAACTGTAAGAATAAATATATCCGGGAAGAGGAGCTAATTGAGGAACTGTTCAAAATCATGGACAAAGTGAACATCAATGAACTGGGCATGCGGCAAAAATTGGAAGATGAAATCCGGAGGTTCAATAAACTGCAAAAAATTGTGAATGGCAAAAACAGCCAATCACTGGTGGAGGAAAATGAAGTAAATATCCGCCAATATGCCAAATACCTGTTGAAAGAAGGCAGTGTGTCCGACAAACGAGAACTGCTAGCTAATCTGCGAAGCAGACTGAACTACAAAGACAAAAAACTTACATTGGTGGAGGAATAGAAGTATGGAGCGGAAATGGTTTGAAAATATGCTGATTATAATATATGATATGAACATAACGATTCATAATGCCTACTTATGAAAAACTTCGAAAATCCCGCTTTTCTCAAAAATAAACAGTAATCTTTATGTCCCTAGAAAAACCACAAACAATATACAAACCAGAAAATAAGGAAAGGACTAGAATTTCTTTAACTCCGGAACAAAAAAGGACGGTGCAAAATATCACTCTAGGTATTGAGGAAGTCGACGAAACAATCCGTTCGATGGCTCTGGGAGACGTTGTAGAAACTCTGGAAAACGGACATCCCCTAAACCGGATCATCTCCGATCAAGAAGGCAGAATTCACGGCTTCATCGCTTGCGAAGACTTTGTGCCCAATGAAGCATACATAAAATATTTCGGAACCGACAGCCAAGCAGGAAGGAATTTATTCGAAGAAATTCCCGCTTTTTTTGAATACGCCAAACAGCACGGATACGCCAAGCTGAATTTTCATGGCTGGAACGAAAGGATGAACCGGGTTTTGGAACGGTTCGGTTTCCAGAGATTGCGAACTGACAGCATGAATGGATTCAGCGCCGATTTTTATGAAAAAACATTGACCAGCCCGAAAAGCTCAGAAAAAATAACGGAGGAGCGAAAAAGATCTTTTGAACAAAAATACATCAATAAAATAAAAAAAGAATACGAACAGACTCTAAAAATGTTTTCTGTTGAAAACAGATCCAAAAAAGAACAAATGATAAACAACACCTACGGATCGTTGGAAAGCAAATTTTCCGCTCTGCCTGAATTTGAATACGGGGAAAGACAGAAAGCTGTCTTAAAATTGAAACTGGCGCGCCATTTTCAAACAAATGAAAGCATCGACATCAATACTCTATACGACGCGATTGTTGAATCGCCGAAATTTATCGGCACCGATAAAGGATCGCTCCACAGGCTGTTTGAAGTGCACGAAGAAAAAACATTGCAAAAAATTGCGGAAATGCGCAAGAAGAGGGCGGAGATGGACGGCAAGGAAACTTTCAATCCGTATGAAAATATTTTTACGACTCCGTCGGGAAATTATTACATGGCCCGACTTCTTAATATGCCGCATCTTGAACAAGAATCGGATTATATGGATCATTGCGTGGGAACAAGCGATTCTTACGTTAACAAAATAAAAAGAGGCGAAATTGAAATATTTTCTTTCCGCCGCGCTCCGAAAGTCGATCGGAAAACCGGGCGAACATCAGGCGATGATCCGATTATCACGATTGAATATAATCTCAAAACCAAAGAAATCGAACAGATGAAGAAAGCCAATGACGAATATCTCAATCCGGATGATCCGTATTTCAAAGATGTTATTGACGCGCTCAAGCAACTAAAGACGACCAGGACAGACACTGGAGAATTCAGGAATTTTTCCGAAATCAATCCGAGCGAATTAGAAAATATCAATGTCAAGGATTATCATCTTCTGACCGAAGAAGGCGAGATTAATTTCAAAGACTTTGATCCGGATAAAAATATCTTTGTCCTCAAAGTCGGTAGGATGGAAATAGGCAAAGAAACTTCCAAAGAAGATGCGGCCAAAATTTTGCGCGTTGTCGAAAATATCAAAGTCAAACCGGAAGAAATTGCCTACAACCCGAAAGAGATCAACAAAAATACCAAAGCGTATGTCGGAGAATTTTTCGTTGACATTTTACAAACAGACATCGAATATATTTACACTTCATTTCCCGAGAGGAAAATCCAAAAATTCAATATCGAGTTCGGTGGGAAAACAAAAGACCAACTCAAAAAAGAAATGGATGAAAATAATGTCTATCATTCCGAGTGGGCAGACTATTTAATTAACAGTAATGATTTTATCGTTTCAAAAAATATCGAGAGGATCGATTTAGTGAGGCTAACTGTCAAGGATTTAGGTTTTCCCGATGGCGCGACCACGCAGGAAATATATGACAAGGCGGAAAAATTAGGCTTGGAGCTTTGTCCGGCCGAAGTCGGGCCGCATTTGCGCTTGCAATATCCGGGAAAAGAATGGATGTTAATTGCTATGAAACAAATTGCCGGCCGTCATGACAATCCGGACGTCTTCAGCCTGGGCACGGATGGCGACCAGCTCGAGCTCGACGGCTACGATGCCGAGCCTGGGTACTGGTGGCTTGCTGACAACGAGTGCGTTTTCCGCTTTCGCAAGTTGGATACTTAGAAACTTTGTAACTTTGAATTTTTTGAAACTTTGGAGCTTTGATTCTTTGACACTTTTCCGCCGGAGGCGGTCGACGCAAATTTTTGGTATAATGAATTCGGTTTGATTTATCGGACGGTCAAGGCTTTCCGAAATCTTTCTGACAAATGCGGACTGAGAGCGCGGACGGTCAAGGCTTTTCGCGGAGTGGTTCGCATCTTGTCTCAAAAAAGAAATTAACTTGGTATGCGGTGCTGGCGGATTTTAGATCCCGAATAATATACAGCCTGGAGTCTCCCCGCCTTGGCGGGGTTACTTAGGCAGTGAAAAAGATGGCATCGCATATATTACCGACCGTAATGACAATCCGAACGTCTTCAACCTGAACACGAATGGCGACCAGCTCGAACTCAACGGCAACAATGCCAAGCCTGAGAACAGGTGGAATGCTGACAACAAGTTCGTTTTCCGATTTCGAAAGTCAATTCTTTTCCGCGTTCACAAATCGCGGTTTTTCTTTTCCGGGTTCTTCATCTTTTCCTTCCAGCCAAAGAGCATCCGGCCGATTTCTTCCAGTTTCAATCCAATTTCTTCGAATTGGTTATTAGAAATCAGCTTGGCGTCCCAAGCCACGGAGACGATGAACTTGAGTTTATCTAAAAGAAAAATGCATTCCTCGATTTTTTCAATTTTGTTTTCCTTTTTGAAAAAATAGGCAACATATCCGAGTTCCAAAAGATCCAAAAATTTGTTTTCGATTCGGGCGCCGATCGTATAGCGCGCGCCCTTCTGTATATGCGGCGAAATATTCATCCAAATCAAATATCCCTCTTTGATCCGTTGGAGAATAGAGGCTTTATCGAGAGAGAGAGAGAGAGAGAGAGAGAGAGAGAGTAAAAGGCTTCGCCATATTTTTCATCATATCATATCCGTGGAAAACCTGCTTGTTTCATGGCGGGAATTTTTACGTGGCAAGAAGAAACGCAAAGATGTGGCTGAATTTTCAGTGAATTTTTTGGATAATATCTTATCACTTCACAATGAACTGAAAGAGAAAACCTACCGACATGGCGGATACCAGGCTTTCAAAATCAACGATCCGAAACCGAGAGATATCCACAAAGCCAGTGTCCGCGACCGGCTTGTCCACCATGCCATTTACAGGATTCTTTACCCATATTTCGATAGGAAGTTCATTTTTGATTCCTATTCCTGTCGGATCAATAGAGGTACGCACAGAGCGATTTATCGGTTCCGACATTTCAGCCGGATAGTTTCCAAAAACAATACCCGGACTTGCTGGGTTTTGAAATGCGACATCCGGAAATTTTTCGCCAATATCGATCATGAAATTCTTAAAAGTATTTTGAAAAAATATATTGGGGATGAAGACACGCTAGATCTTTTTAATCAGGTTATTGATAGCTTTCAGACGGAAGGTAAAATCAATACCGGCTTGCCACTTGGAAACCTTACTAGTCAGCTCCTAGTCAATATCTATATGAACAATTTCGACCAATTCGCAAAAAGAGAACTGAAAACAAAATATTATATCCGGTATGCCGATGACTTTGTGATTTTGCATGAAAACAAATTGCAATTGGAAAAAATCATTCCAAAAATATCGGAATTTTTGGAAACGAAATTAAAACTTTCCCTTCATCCGAACAAAGTTTTTATTAAAACGCTAACCTCGGGTGTGGATTTTCTGGGCTGGGTGAATTTTTCAGAGCATAGGGTGTTGCGAACAAGCACAAAACGGCGAATGATGAAAAAACTCAAGAAAAATCCTAAGCCAAAATCAATCGCATCGTATTTGGGATTGCTTTCGCACGGCGATACGCGGAAGCTTTATGAGGAAATAGAATTGATGGAAAAACACATTGCTTAGCAATTTTTGTTTTTATGTATTCGGGTCGCTGCTTTGTCTCAACTAAGTGGGTTTATCCGATAAAAAGTTGTCCGTGTTGGGGAGGAGGGATTCGAACCCCCGCATGCCAGGACCAAAACCTGGTGCCTTACCGCTTGGCTACTCCCCAATATTTTAAAAAAGACCTCTCAGCCTTTTTTGATTCTAATCCAAATTGCCAAAAAAATCAACCATTACACTTTCAGATACTTTATCATCGCGATCCAGCTGCTGATGATTCCCAGAAGCGCGCCTAACACAAACTGAATGCCCAAAAGTTCCCAAAAATTGCTCAAATAATATTGGACCAGGTTGGTGGACGGAATGGCGCTCGAGATATACGGTGTGACATATTTGACTGTCACGAACATCAAAAGCATCGAGGCTAAAGTCGCCACGATTGCATAAAGAATCCCTTCAAATATAAACGGCAATCGGATATACATATTCGAAGCGCCCACCAAACGCATCACCTCGATCTCCTGCTTCTGCGAATAGATCGTCAGACGAATCGCGTTGAAAGTAATTAAAATTGAAATAAGAGCAAACAGGCCGCCCAGCGCAATGCCAACTCTCCTGGTTGTTGCAACAATACTGGTCAATCTATTTATCAGGTCCTTGGTCGTATTATCATTGTAATTTATTTTGCTTATGTCACCGATGTACTGGGAATTATTGATAGTGTTTACAATTTGATCATACTGACTCGGATCATTGGCCTGGACCACCAAAGATGCCGGCAACGGATTGTCTCCGATCACGTCGAGCGATTTCATGATGACTGCCTGATTGGCATTTTCAGACTTGAAATTCTGGAGCGCCTGGTCGCGCGAAATATATTGGATCGATTTCACTGCGCTCAGGCTGGAAAAATCATGCTGTGCGTTCAGGATCTCACTTTCCGGAACCGAGGTGTTGAAATAGACGCTGATATCAACTTTGTCTTGGACGTCTTTTAAAAGCATATTGGCAGTAAAAGTGATCAGAAGCAGGATGGCAATGGTAAAAAGCGCCATAGTCATGATGCTCACCGAAGCCAAATTGAGCCAAATATTTCTGATAAAATTTTTCAGTGCTTCTTTTAACGTCCGCCAAAGAGTCAAAAACATATTTTTTATTTCTATGAAAGTTTATATTTTCCTTTTTCGTAATCGCCGATAATTTTCCCTTTATCCATCACGACCACTCGCTTCCCGATCTTATCGATAACATACTTGTCATGACTAGCCAAAACAACCGTCGTACCAAGTTCGTTGATCTTAAGCATCAGCTGCACGATGTCCCAGGAAGAAAACGGATCAAGATTGCCGGTCGGTTCGTCAGCGATAATAATTTTTGGTTTATGGATAAGCGCCCGCGCGAAAGCCACCCGCTGCTGCTCGCCTCCGCTCAGTTGGTGGGGATATTTTTCCATTTTTTCTCCAAGACCGACAATGTCCAAAATCTGCGGGACGTTTTCATCAATCTCCTCGTTGGAAGCGCCGACGACTTCCAAGGCATAGGCTACATTTTCAAAAGCCGTTTTCCGGTGAAGCAATTTATAATCTTGAAAAATCGTCCCGATCTCCCGCCGATGACGCGGAAGCTTTCCTTTGCTGATAGAATTAAGCGGGACTTCATCAAAAAAGACCGTGCCTGAAGTGGGCATTTCTTCCGCATATATCAATTTCAAAAGAGTCGATTTTCCCGCACCGCTCTGGCCCACGATCGAAACAAATTCCCCTTCCTTGAATTCCAAATTAATATCGTCGAGTGCCGGAAAATCTTTTTGATAAATTTTAGTTACGTTTTCGAATCGGATCATCGAATTATTTTTGTGTTTATCTTTCTCTATTTTAGATTATTTTTTCAAATTCTTCAAATACGCTTCGATGAATTCATTTATGTTTCCATCAAGGACGCCTTCCGTGTTGGCTGTCTCGTGTTTCGTCCGATGATCTTTGATTAATTTATACGGATGCAAAACATAGGAACGGATCTGACTGCCCCACTCAGCCGAAACCGATTCGCCGCGCAACTTAGCTTTTTCCGCTTCCATCTCTTCCATGCGCTTCTGATAAAGTTTGGCTTTCAGAATTTTCATCGCTTGCTCGCGGTTCTGCAGCTGCGATCGCTCGCTCTGACTGGCCGCCACGATTCCAGTCGGAAGATGAGTAATTCTGATCGCGCTTTCGGTTTTGTTGACATATTGGCCGCCCGCTCCGGATGCTTTGTAAGTATCGATTTTTAAGTCTTCCGCCTTTATTTCTATTTCTTCTCCTTCTTCGATCACCGGCAAGACTTCCACCAACGCAAAAGAAGTTTGCCTCAGATGATCGGCATTGAAAGGCGACTGACGCACCAGCCGATGGACGCCGTTTTCACTCTTGAGATTACCATAAGAATACGGACCGACAATCTCCAACGTTACACTTTTGATGCCCGCCTCCGCTCCGCGCGACTCATCCAAAATCTTGGCTTTGAAATTGTTTTTTTCCGCGAAGCGCAGATACATCCGCAGAAGCATCTCCGCCCAATCCTGCGCGTCCACGCCGCCAGCGCCGCTCATAATCGAAACAATCGCGTCGTTGCGATCATACTCGCCGCCGAAAAGCAGTTTAAATTCCAATTTATCGAGTTGCTCTTCGATTTCGGATAATTTTTGGGAGATATCTGCTTCTTCTTTTTCCGCGCCTTCTTCCGTTTCGGAAATGATTTCCGAAAGCTCCCGTGTTTCATCGAGCTCGGTCTCCAAATCAGAAAGCGTCTTTACTTCGCCGCGTAATTCTTCCAGTTCTTGCATAATTTTGGAAGCTTTTTGCGGCTCATTCCAAAAACCGACTTCTGCCGAAATTTTTTCCAATTCTTCGATCCTCTTTTTCTTTGTCGGCAAGTCAAAGATAGTCGCCCAAAAGAGCGAGTTTAGATTTTAGGTTTGAAATTTTTTCTTGTAGTTCGCGCATAATTAAACAAATCTCGTCACAATAAAAATAAACAGCACGCCGGCGATCGTCAGGCCGATCAGGCCGAACGAGCTATGTTTCGAATGGGCTTCCGGCAGGATGTCACTAGCACCAATGTATAGCAAAAATCCAGCAAAAAATCCAAGATACAAGACCAGAAAATGGGCCGGTACGGTAAAGAACAATGTGAAAATTACTCCCACGACCGGTGCGACCGCATCAAGCAATAAAAATCGTTTGGATTTTTCGACGGAATTCTTATTGGACAGCATCAGCGTCACCGTGTTCATGCCGTCCGTAAAATCGTGCGAGATGACCGCGATCGCCACCAGGATTCCGATCGCCGGATTGACCTGAAAACCCAGCCCGATACCGACGCCGTCCATAAAACTGTGGCCGGCTAATGCCAGTGCCGAAAGGATCCCGACTTGCGGATGCTTATGTTCCGCGTATTCATCCTCGTGCGCGTGATGGATGACCAGTACCTTTTCGAAAATATGGAAGAGCAAGAAGCCGACCACCAGCGCGATCATTATCTCGTTGGCGTTGAAATTATACAGTTTCACCTGCGCAAAAATTTCCGGAGCGATATCGAAAAACACCACGCCCAACAAGACGCCCGCCGTGAAACCCATGATGAGATGCAGTTTATTTTTAAGCTTCACCGCCAATAATCCGCCGGAATAAGTCGAAAAAAATGTCGCGATTGAAAACAGCAGCGCTTCCATAAAAATTTTATTGAAGATAATTTTTTATCAGTTCGACATGATCCGCTTCCGCCTGAGTCAAAGCCGTGAAAAGAATCCTGATTTCTCTTTCAGTCGCCTCTTTAGCAAATCGGCCGTATAGATCCATGGCGTTCTCTTCCAGCTCGACCGTCCGTTTGAAATTTTCCACGTCCTCTTCATTGCAAGTTTCCTGCTTAATGTCCGACATCCGGATGCCTAAAAATTTCGTGGCGATCAGTGCGTGCTCCAATTCCACCTTAGCCAATCGTTTATACATCGCCTTTATTTCATAGGTTTCCGCTTTTTCCGCCATGCAAAGATAAATTGCGTTGGCTCGCGTTTCTAGAACCAAAGTTTCTTCCAGATTTTTCCGCGACTGTTCCGAAAGTTCCACCTTTTCGGTTACGATCGGTTTGGCGTCTTTACCCTCCTTAATGAACGCTTCGCGCGCTCCGCAGAACGGACAATTCTTAGGCTTCTCATTCCCCACATACGCGTCGCCGCATATTTCGCAGATGTATGTTTTCATATTTTTGATTTGTTTTATTTTTCATTCTGAGCCACCTGCCGGGATCGAACCGGCGACCTGCGCGTTACGAATGCGCCGCTCTGCCAACTGAGCTAAGGTGGCGATTACCCTATTCTAAGCTCAGTTTGCCAATTTTACAAGTCTCTCCCAATCCTCATTAACAATCTTCTGCAGTTCTCCGATGACGTGCTTGTTTTTTTCGGAAAAGAGATGTTTGAAACGGCCTTGTCCTTTCAAAAACTCTTCGATCGGCTTCGGATTTTCCGTTTTCCAATTGATCGTATATTTACCGTCTTCAATCTCAAAGAGCGGCCAATAGTTAGTCTCGGTTGCCGTCCGGGCAAGACGCACATATTGCGAAGTAGGAAATTTCCAATTATTAGTGCACGGCGAAAAGACATTTAAGAAAGTCGGGCCATCCGTCTCCAGCGCCTTTTTAGCCTTGCGTTTCAGGTCAGCCAGATAGGCCACGTTAGCCTGTGCCGCGTATTTCACGTGATGCGCTGCCACGATTGCCATCAGATCTTTTCTTTTTTGGTTTTTCCCGAAAGACTCCTTGCCGACCGGTGTCGTTTCGGTGTTGGCGCCGTAGGGCGTCGCACTCGACCGCTGGTTGCCGGTGTTCATGTAAGCTTCGTTGTCATAGAGGACATATAGGAAATTATGCCCGCGTTCCAAAGCGCCAGAGAGCGATTGCAATCCGATGTCATATGTTCCACCGTCTCCGCCAAATACGACAAATTTTATCTTCTTGTCAATCTTGCCTTTTTTTTGGAGAATTTTGTATGCCCGCTCCACGCCCGACATCGTCGCCGAAGCGTTTTCGAAAGCGTTATGGATGTAAGGAGTCTTCCAAGCTGTATACGGATAGAGCGTGGAAGTTACTTCCATGCAGCCGGTTGCGTTAGCCACGACGACCGGATCTTGCGATTCGCCCAAAACCGCTCGGATAATTGCAGGAAAAGCGCATCCCGCGCAAGCGGAATGTCCGGACGCAAAATTTTTCGTTAGTTCGTTGTTCATTTATTTGATTCCGATATATTTAATTTCTTTAGAAATTTTATTTTGGATCAAATCTTCAAAAACCTTTTCGATATCTTTGGCAAAAATATCCCGGCCACCTAAAGCGTAAACACAACTCTGCAAAGCCGGTTTGTTTTCCAAAGCGTAAAAACCAGAAGTGATATCTTGGAAAAACGGCGAATAAGTTCCCGATGAAATAGCACGCTCCATCACAGCGATATTCTTAACATTTTTGAGAGCTGCGACGATTTCTTCCCGC
>JAJYJP010000027.1 GCA_021789395.1 bacterium
TTTTAGCTTTCGCCCAATTTGAGCCTAATGCTGGCGGCGGAACCAATCTTCCTTCCGGGAGCATTTTCGATATTATTCAAAATATTATGAACTGGCTTCTGGGATTGGTTGCGATTGTCGGCGTTATCGGTTTTGCCATTTCTGGTATTTTGTATTTAACGGCGGCCGGCGATGAGGATAGGATTGGAACGGCAAAGAAGGCCATGATGTATTCCATCATCGGTGTTATCGTAGCGCTCCTCGGTTTGGTGATTTTGAAAGCAGCCAGCTCGATGTTGGGAGGAAGCTCAACGACTTTCTAGTTTCCAAATGTATACATTTAGCAAGAACGGCGGTTATCCACAGCCGTTTTTGTTTTGTGTTCTTAAAGTTTGGACGATTTGTGATATAATAGTAATATCATTAAAAATAAAAATATGAACAAAAAAATATTTGCTCTGGCAAACAAAAATAAAATTTTGATTTCTCTTCTGGTATTTGCGCTGGCGGCTGTTCCGTCGGCAACTTTTGCCGCTTTCGGAATCAGTTATTCAAGTCCGGGATTTTCTATCGGCATCGGAAGCGGAGAAGGAGTGGGAATGGTCGGAGGTTACGGGAGTGGCGGCGGTTGGAACATCGGCAACTTGGCGGGATTCGGACTGCCGACCGGTTCCATCTATGGAATTATTGGAAATTTATTGATGTGGCTTTTGGGAATTTTCGGTTTCGTCGGCGTAATCGGGTTTGTTATTTCAGGAATCATGTATTTGGTGGCGGCCGGCGATGAAGATATGATCGGCAAAGCGAAAAAAGCTATGACTTATTCTATCATCGGAGTGGTGGTCGGACTTCTGGGCGTAGTGGTCATTCAAGCGATCAATTTGGCGTTGAATGGATTTGGCCAGTTTTAAATTTTAAAAAATGAAAATAAAAAATAGCATAATTTACTTCACGTTGATAGTCGGAGGGATTATTTTTTTACCAAACCATAATTCCGCCAAGGCGGTAACTTGCGGTGATTTTCAACCCGGCACTTGTCGCCCCTCTTGTTTAACGAATGAAACGCAAATACCCGATTCTTCCGTTTCTCCAGTTTGTTCTCCGATAAACCAGGTCTGTTGCGCTCCGGCTCCGACACCGAGCGCATCAAAGACAACTTCCAGTTCCAGTGGCGGTCAATTGGGTGATACTTGTAAAAGTAGCGCAGATTGTTCCGGCAATGACAATTATTGCCTTGCGATAGTAAACAACCAATATGTAGATATTTCTGAAGCGCCGTCTGGATCTCAAGGATGGTGCATGCCTAGTAGTGCTCTTACGGAACAATCTAATTCTCAGGATACAGCCAGTCCTATTTCTTCCAATCCTGGCTTGCCGACTCCAGCTCCGGTTTCTCCGAGTCAGACTCCTTCCGCGCCAGTCGCTCCAACTCCTTCAAGCAATCAGATCCAGACGGAACCTACGATTCCCAGCATCCCGCTGCCTAATCCTCCTGGTGGAATTCAGGAAGTGCTGTTGAATATTTTGCAGTGGCTCTTGCAGATCGTCGGCATTATTGCGTTGATTTCGTTTATCATTTCCGGCATCCAATACTTTACGGCGGCCGGCGAAGAGAGCAAGGCGGAAAGCGCGAAAAGAAATGTGACCTATTCGGTTATCGGTGTCATAGTGGTCACCGCTTCGTTTTTGATCGTTCAGGCAATTCAGAATGCTCTGGCGGCCAAGACAATTTTTTAAATTTAAATAAATATGAAAATAAAAAAAGAAATAGTTTTTATAGCCATAATTTTGTCGATAATCTTTGTCGCTTTTAATAAAGCTTCCGCTAGCACATCAAACCCGATAACTCTTACTGATCCCAATGCTACTGACTATTCTTCTCCCACGCTTCAGACTTCCGGCCAAACTTTAACCGGCTCAAATACTGGCGTGACATTGACAAATCCTCAGGGTACTAGTTCATCCACAACAGCTTTGCCATCCACAACTCCTTCTTCTGACACTCTGAATCCTGATAATGCAACGCTTAACGCTCCTACCTACACGACATCACCCACTCTTGACGGCATTGGGCAAGTGACTGGCGATGCAAATACTCCAACAACTCTCACTGCACCAGGATCTAATTCATGTCTTGGTCTTGGAGTTAAATCTGGTGATCCATGTACTACATACAATTACGAAGCTGGCCAGTGCTTGCCGTATGGGAATTCGCTTATCTGCGTTGCTAATATGGTCGACACTTCAGGCTTGGGAAATCCTACGGCTGATACATCAGCTCCAGCTGCAGCAAATGCACCAATGAATGGCATCTATCTTCCCAACACGGGATTGCCTTCTCCAGGCGGTGGGATAATGCAAATTTTAGGAAATTTATTGGCCTGGCTTTTGGGTATTGTGGGAATAATCGCCATCATCAGTTTCGTAATCTCCGGCATCCAATATTTCGCGGCGGCCGGCGAAGAGAGTAAGATGGAAACTGCCAAGCGGACTATGACTTATTCGATCATCGGGGTAATCGTCGTTCTGGCTTCTTTTGTGATAATTCAAGCCATCAACTTTGCCCTTCAAGGCAATGCCTTCTTTTGATGCTCATTAGAGTTGACAAATGGTGTAGACCTGCTAAAATTAATTTGAAGACTGGAAGAAAGAGTTCGCGTGAAAGGCGAACTTTTCTTTATTAAACAGCCAATAATTAAGCATAAATCAAACAATATGGTTAGAAAGAAAAAAACCAATGCAGACGAAGCTTCCCAATCTGGACGGTTGGGCGATTTTGGCAGTGCTATCGCACAGATCTGCGAAGAAAAAGGCATTTCCAAAGAAAAAGTGATCGAAACGATCGAAGCGGCGTTGGCGGCGGCTTATAAAAAAGACTACGGTAAGAAAGGCCAAAACATCAAAGCTGTCTTCGATGAAAGGACCGGCGACACCAAATTCTTTTTGGTAAAAGAAGTTGTGGATGATACGATGCGCGAATTTGTTTCGGAAGAAGAGGAAGAATCAAAAGAAGAAGCCAAGACGACTGAAGTAAAAAGTGAACCGAAGGAAGCGGCGGAAAGCGAAGAAGAAAAACTCCCGCGCTTCAATCCGGAAAGAGATTTTACTTTGGAAGAAGCGCAAACGATTAAAAAGGATGCTCAGATCGGTGATATTATCGAAATTGCTCTTGAGCCGAAAAAAGACTATGGCCGCGTTGCGGCGCAGACTGCCAAGCAAGTGATAATTCAAAGGATCCGCGAGGCGGAAAGAGATTCGATGTATGACGAATATAAAGATAAGGAAGGAGAGGTCGTGAGCGGCGTCGTGCAGAGAATCGAAGGAAGAAATGTGTTTATCGACTTGGGCAAATCAGTTGGCGTGTTGTTTCCTTCCGAACAAGTGGCGCGGGAAAGTTATCGCATCGGACAACGGTTGAAGATTTACATCGCCAAAGTCGAAGCCGGATCGAAAGGTCCCGGTATCACGTTGAGCCGTATCCATCCGGAAATGATTCGGAAACTTTTTGAATTGGAAGTGCCGGAAATTTTCGCGGGCACTGTTGAAATCAAAGCGATCGCGCGTGAAGCTGGAGAAAGGACTAAGATTGCCGTAGCTTCCACGGAAGAAGGCATTGATCCGATCGGATCTTGTGTGGGCCAGAAAGGAACGCGGGTCCAAGCGGTCATTGATGAATTGGGTGGGGAAAAAATTGACATCATTTTATGGAACGATGACATTGCTAAATTCATCTCAGCTTCACTCAGTCCGGCAAAAGTTTTAAAAGTGGACGTGAAGGAAGCCAAAAAAGAAGCGGTGGTTTCCGTTCCGGAAGACCAACTGTCGTTAGCGATCGGTAAAAAGGGGCAAAACGTGCGCTTAGCCGCCAAATTGACTGGCTGGAAGATCGACATTTTGGGCGTGAAGGCGGATGGAGAAACGGTGGCATCGGAAGAAACTTCGGAAGAGAAGACCGAAGAAAAAGCAGAAACCGGTTCCGAAGAATAAATCCTAAATAAAAAAATATGAAAACGATCATTATTGGCCACAAAAATCCCGACACCGACTCGATAGTTTCAGCTATTGCGCTCGCAGAATTTTGCAAAGGATCGGAGGCGATGCGAGCGGGCGAATTGAACAATGAAACGAAATTTGTGCTTAATAAATTTGGAGCAATGGTTCCCAAACTGTTGAAAAAAACCAAGGGTGGTGAAAGTTTCGTCCTGGTTGACCACAATGAAACTTCCCAAACCGTCGATGGCCTAAAAATTTCCCAGGTGGAAAAAATTATCGATCATCACAAAGCGGCCATTGAAACCGAAAAGCCTCTTTTCATGCGCGTGGAACCGATCGGAAGCACGGCGTCGCTAATTGCCAAGATGCGCAACCAGGCCGGTAAAAAAATCCCGGCGAAGATCGCGAAACTTCTGTTGGCGGGAATTTTGTCCGACACGCTCAACCTGACTTCGCCAACCACTACGGACGAAGACAGGAAGATCGTTAAAGATCTGAATAAGATTGCCAAGCTGGATATCAAAAAATTCGTGCAGGAAATGTTCAAAGCGAAGTCCAGTCTGGAAGGAATTTCAATCCGGGAAATTATTAACCAGGATTACAAGGAATTCGAAATGGGAAAGAACAGAGTAGGAATCGGTGTTTGGGAAACGACCGACCCGGAAAGCGTAAATGTCAAGAAAAAAGAAATTTTCAATGCCTTGGTGAAGAAAAAAACGGAAGACAGGCTCGATTATATATTTTTTCTGGCAGTGGATATCATAAAGCAAATCAGCTTCATGTATATCGTCGGTGAAAACGAGCAGGCGTTGGCTGAAAAAGTTTTCAGAGGGAAAACCCAAAACGAGATTCTGGTGCTGGAAAATATCGTCTCGCGAAAAAAACAGGTCGTTCCGCCTTTGACGGAAGCATTAACCAAATAATAAAATTTTTATGATAAAGAAATTGCCTAAATCAAGAATCGAATTTGAAGTTTCCGTTCCGTGGAAAGAATGGGAAAAATATCTCGACAAAGCGGCGGAAGAAATTTCGGAGGAAATAAAATTTCCAGGGTTTCGTCCGGGGAAAGCTCCGCGAAAAATGGTAGAGCAGAAAGTCGGCCAAGGGACGCTTTTCAATAATGCGGCGGAAAAAGCGGTGCAGAAAAGCTATGTTGATTTCGCGTTGAAGGAAAAACTGGACGTACTTGGCCAACCGGAGGTGGAAATCGAAGAAATCAAGGAAGGCGAAGACTTGAAATATAAGGTGCGGGTAGCCGTTATGCCGGAAGCGGAAATCAAAGATGAATATAAAAAAGAGATTAAAAAGATAAATGAAGAATATTCCCAAAAAACCGCCGAAGCGAAAGAAGAAGACTTGGCGTTAGAACTGGAAAAACTGGCCAACAGTCGCGTGAAACTGGTTACTGTCCGGAGAGAAGCTCGCAAAAATGACAGCGCGGAAGTTGATTTCCAGGTCCTGGTGGACGGAGTGCCGATCGAGAACGGGACATCGAAAAATCATCCGGTGGTCATCGGAAAAGATGTATTTATTCCTGGTTTTGAAGACAACCTGATCGGTATGCAGGAAGGAGAGGAAAAAGAATTCGAATTGGAATTTCCGAAAGATTATCACCAGAAAAATCTGGCTGGCAGGAAAGCTACTTTTAAAGTAAAAATGAATCTGGTCCAAGAGCGGCAAACTCCGGAAATTAATGATGACTTTGCCAAATCGTTGGGGAATTTTGAAAATTTGGAAGCGTTGAAAAAAAGCATCAAAGACGGTATGGAAGAGGAACAGAAGCATAAGTTGCACGATGAAAAAATAAATGCTTACGTGGAAAAGATCATCGATAACACCGAGGCTGATCTTCCGGAAGTGTTGGTTCATCAGGAAATTCATCAGATGCTTCAGGAATTTGAATATCAGCTCCAGACGATGGGTATGGATTTGGAACAATATCTTGCCCAGTTAAAGAAAGACGCGGAAGAATTGGAGAAGGATTGGGAACCGCAGGCGGAAAAAAGAGTGAAGTCCGCGCTGGCTTTGAAAAAAATCGCCAAACTGGAAGACATCAGGATTGAATCCAAAGAAATTGAGGATGAGATGAACAAGACCATGCAGTATTATCGGAACGTTAAGGATATGGAAAAGAATATTGATATGGAAAGATTGTATAACTACACTAAAGGTGTTTTGGAAAATCAAAAAGTATTCGAGCTTTTGGAGAAGATATAGAATTAAGCCAAACTTATGGATAAAAATAATATCAATAACCAATACCTTATCCCGACTGTCATCGAGAAAACCGCTTATGGCGAACGGGCCTATGATATTTATTCGCGCCTTTTAAAAGACAGGATAATTTTTCTCGGCGGTCCGATCGATGACGGTGTGGCCAACAGTATCATTGCTCAGCTTCTTTTTTTGGAATCACAAAACGCCAAGGAAGACATTAAATTGTATATCAATTCTCCCGGCGGACAGGTGACTTCCGCGTTGGCGGTTTATGACACTATGCAGTATGTAAAACCGGATGTTTCCACGATCTGCATCGGCATGGCGGCTTCTGCGGCGGCCTTGCTTTTGACGGCCGGCGCCAAAGGGAAAAGAATAATTCTTCCCAACGGAGAAGTTATGATTCACCAAGTGATGGGTGGAGCGACTGGACAGGCGACAGATGTAGCGATTCACGCCAATCATATTCTCAAAATAAAACAGCGGTTGAATGAGATAATGTCAAAGCATACCTCACAGCCGATCGATAAAGTTACTAAAGATACGGAGCGCGATTATTTTATGAGTGCGGAAGAGGCCAAGAAGTATGGCATAGTCGACAAGATTATCAAATAAGTTCTTAATATAAAAAAGCATCCAAAAAAAGATGCTTTTTTATTTATAAGTTACTTAAGTAACGGCAATAAACTTTCTCCTGTCATTTCTTCTGGTTTTTTAATGCTGAATAAATCCAAAATGGTCGGCGCAACATCGCTCAGAAGACCGATGACTTTCAAATCTTCCGTGCTTCTATCCTCGTTATTATCGGCAGTTATAAACCAGACCGGGACGGGATTAGTAGTGTGTTCGGTGTTCGTTTCTCCAGTGAGTACGTTTTTTTCTTCTTCCGCGTTGCCATGGTCGGCCGTAATGAGTAGACAACCTTTTTTAAGAATCGCCGCCGTGATTAGTTTGCCTAAGTTTTCATCAATTATTTCCACGGCTTTCTGGGTGGCCGCCTCATCGCCCGTGTGTCCTACCATGTCGGCGTTGGCATAATTGACTAAAATAAAATCATACTTTTCTTTATTGATATTTTCGATCAATTTTTCAGTAATTTCATTGGCTCGCATCTGAGGCACTTTGGCAAAACTGTCGATGACGATTGAAGGAATGAGTAGATGATCTTCTTTGGGATAAATTTCTTCCGATCCGCCGTTAAAAAAATATGTGACGTGGGCGAATTTTTCCGTTTCGGCAATTCTTAGCTGTGACAGGTTGTTTTTACTGAGGATAGCGCCTAGTGGATTTTTAATTTCGACTGGCCCATAAGCGACGTTTGCCGGCAAGCCGTCTTCATATTGGACCATGGTGACAAAATCCAGGTCCAACAATTTTTCGCGCTGGAATTTATTGAAACCGGGCAACACAAAAGCCGTAGTCAGTTGTCTGGCACGGTCTTCGCGAAAATTGAAGAAAATGACCGAGTCGCCGTCCTGGATAGTGGCGACTGGCTTGCCGTTTTCGATCATGACGCCCGGTTCCATGTATTCGTCAAAAACTTCTTTTTTATAAGAGTCTCGTAAATATTGGACTGGATCAGTCGCCTGGTTACCTTCGCCCTTCGTTAAGAGGTTATAAGCTTTTTCAATGCGGTCCCAATTGTTGTTCCTGTCCATAGCAAAATATCTGCCGCAAAGAGTGGCAATTTTTCCTACGCCGTAGCGAGTTAATTGTATTTGCAATTCTTGGATAACTTCTGCCCCCGAACTTGGAGGCGAATCGCGGCCGTCTGTGAAAAGATGAAGAAATAATCTTTCAACTTTTTGTTCTTTGGCCAATTCCAGCAAGGCATGCAGATGGTCGATGTAAGCATGAACTGCTCCTCTTCCAACAAGGCCCATAAAATGTAGAGAAGATTTTTTCTCCTTAGTATTGTTAATAGCGTCCAAAAAAATTTTATTCTTGAAAAAATCGCCTGTCTGGATGTCCATCGTGATCCTGGGCATGTTCTGATAGATGATCTTGCCCGACCCCAGGGTCATGTGTCCCACTTCGGAATTGCCCATTTCCTCCCAAGGAAGGCCGACGGAAATTCCCGAGGCCTGCAGTGCGGCGTGGGGGTAATAGCGGTTAAGTTTTTCGATTGTAGGCAGGTTTGCTTTGGCGATGGGATTTCCTTTGTCACTTTTTCCGATTCCCCACCCATCAAGAATGACCAGGATGACAGGCTTATACATAAGTTGAAGTTAAGCGATTAATAGAAGAAATAGTATGCGCTAATCTTAGCATTTTTTCTCAACTTTGACAAAAGACGGCTTTTGTAATAGTATCTTAAAAGGTAATTTGTTTAAGTTGATCTAAATATTGATAAATTTAACTTGTATTAGTGTAGAAAAAAAGCGAGTTTTATGGCAAATAACAAATTTATGATTTATCAATTGAATAGAGAAAAAAAGTATGGAACTGAGTTTAATGATTCTTGTAATTGGACTTTTGGGGTTGTCGCTGGGTTACTATGTGCGCCAAATAATCGCCAAAAATCAGCTTAATACGGCTGAAAACAAAGCTTCTAAAATCCTGGAGGAAGCCGAAAAAAAATCTCAGGAAGCGCTTCTGGATGCGAAAAATAAAGCGGTAAATATTCTGGAAGAAGCTAAAAAGAAGGAACAAGAAAGGGAAAATCAAATAATCCGCGCGGAAGAACGTCTTGAGAAGCGCGAGGTTGTCCTCGATAAAAAAATGGAGGAAATTGATCGCGGGCGGGTTGTATTAGAAAAAAAGGCTGAAGAAATAAGACAAGTAAGAAAAGAAGTGGAAGAGGCCAGGAAGCAGGAACTGAAACGTCTGGAGAAGATTGCTGGACTTTCCAAAGAAGAAGCCAAAAAAGTGCTGCTCCAATTGACAGAAGAAGAAAATCGTGATCTGATCGCTAAGAAAATAAAAAGTTTAGAACAAGTTGGAATCGATGAATTGGAAAAGCGGGCGCGGGACATTATGACCCAAGCGATCCAAAAATACGCCGGTTCACACGCTGCCGATGCTACGACTAGCACGGTCAGCATCGCCTCTGATGAACTCAAGGGAAGGATCATTGGGCGCGAAGGAAGGAATATTAAAACTTTGGAGAAACTGACCGGAATTGAAATTATCGTTGACGATACTCCTGAGGCAATCGTTATTTCCGGATTCGATCCGATCAGAAGAGAAGTGGCCAAGATTGCCATTGAAAAATTGGTGTCCGACGGAAGAATCCATCCGACCAAGATCGAAGAAGCGGTCGAATATGCTAAAAATGAAATAAATAACAGAATCAAAGAAGCCGGAGAGGCGGCTGCTTACGACGTGGGCGTGGCCGGACTGGATCCGAAACTCATCCAGATTTTGGGAAGACTGAGATACCGGACTAGTTATGGACAAAATGCCCTGCTCCACTCATTGGAGGTAGCACATCTTGCGGGAGCATTGGCAGCCGAGCTGGGAGCGGATGTGGCGATTGCCAAAAAAGCCGGATTGCTCCATGATATCGGCAAGGCAGTTGACCATGAGGTGCAAGGAACGCATGTCGAGATAGGAATCAAGATTTTACAAAAGTTCAACATCGGAAAAGAAGTGATTGAAGCGATGAGGGCACATCATGAGGATTATCCTTTTGAAAGTCCGGAATCGATGATCATTGCCGCGGCTGATGCCATATCGGCCAGTCGTCCGGGCGCACGGAAAGATACTTTGGAAAACTATCTAAAACGTTTGGGTGAATTGGAAGACGTGGCGAATTCTTTTGAAGAGGTGGAAAAGAGTTATGCTATCCAAGCTGGAAGGGAAATTAGGGTGTTTGTAAAGCCGGATAAGATAGATGACTTGGGTGCGATTAAATTGGCTCGTTCTATTGCCGACAAGATTGAAGCCGAACTGAAATATCCGGGAGAAATCAAAGTAAATGTTATTCGAGAAACTCGCGCGATCGAAGTGGCTAGATAAAAAAACAAATTTCGTTTATTGTGGATAACGCAGTTGCTTTGCTGGAAACAAAAAGTGTACAATAATATAAATTCCTAATCAATTAGCTAGAAGGGTAGGTGATAATATGGCAAACATCAACAAAGATGCTCTCGTAAGTGAAATTGCAAATAAGACTGGACTTTCAAAAAAGGATATTGAAATGACAATCGATGCAATGGAAGAATCTATCACGAAGTCATTGCGGAACGGAGACAAAATTACTTTAACCGGATTCGGTACATTCAGAATTTCTTCACGTGCTGCGCGGGAAGGCATCAATCCTCAAACCAAAGAGAAAATCCAAATCCCTGCTATGAAAGTTCCGAAATTTACAGCTGGAAAAGCTCTCAAAGAAGCTGTCAAATAATTTCGAAATAGTCTTTTAAATCTGGCATATGCGCGCTAACTTTAAAGCGTATGGCAGATCGAAAAGATAGCGACAAAAACTCCGGAAGGGGTTTTTGTTTTGGTTGACTTTTTTGCGTAGTTGCAATATTATTTTAAAGTATCAGCTCATTTAAATTGACGACCATTTTTTCCAAACACCGATCTGAAATTTATCATCGAATATCCCAAATACCTGAATCCCATAAAAGTATCCTGCCGCTTCTCGTAACGCATAGCTAATTTCC
>JAJYJP010000028.1 GCA_021789395.1 bacterium
TTGGGAATAAACAACAGTGTAGTTTTTGGAAGGGATGGTTATTTCGGGAAAAGTGTATGCTTTTTTGCTTTTGTCTTCCAATTTCCAGCCGGAAAGGTCGATCGGGTCGGAACCGAAATTGTACAATTCGATAAATTCATTGTCTTTGTCACTGCCGAGCGGATTGGGAAGAAGCTCGTTGATGCGAATATTTTTCGAATAGGTTTTTTCTTGGGCGGGCTGGGGTGAGGAAGGGGTTGTTGGTATGGGCGTTGCTGAAACGGGAGCGGTTTCGGGAGAATTGGTTTTTGGGGAAGAATTGGAAGAAGAATTTGTCCCTAAAAAACTGCTGTTGCGAGGATCGGGACTGGTTTGTAAAAAGAAAGCCGAGCGATCATTTGGGGACAAATTTCCTTCTATTCTTTCCATCGACTCGTTTGTTTTAAGTCCGTCCCAGGTAAGTTTGTCTAAAACAGAGTTGTCTTTGTTTGTGATAAGCACTCCTCCGCTTCCGGTCAATAACGATCCGTCATAAGTCGCATCAAGGTCCGTGCCAACCGCTCCAGATCCAAAAAGAAAATAACCTTCGCTTGGAATATTTGTGTTTGTCCAATTGATATTTTTTTTCGTGATCGATCCGTCAGAACTTACTAATTCTAAATTTATTTCATTTTTTAAATTTATTTCAGAATTTCCGTAATTATATATTTCAACAAATTCATTGCTGGCACTTTTAATTCCGGCGGCTGCTTCGGAAATAAGCAGGGTATTTTCTTGAGCGAAAACATTTTTTGTAAAACAAAAAAGCCCCGAGAAAGACAGGGTTAAAAACAATAATAAGATTGCCTTTTTACTTTTCACCCGTATTTGTTTTTATTTTTAAGTTAAATTGAAATGCAAAGTTAATGGATGAGCTTATTTTTAGAATAACACGAAAAATTTAAAAAATCAACCCCTGTGGGGGTTGGAATTTAATTTCAAAAAAACTAAATTTAGAATTTCTAAAATAAACCTTCCTGTTTGTTGTAGGGAATGTCCAAATGCTTGTAACCGTTTTCGGTGACGACGCGGCCGCGGGGCGTGCGCGCCAAAAATCCGATTTGGAGAAGGTATGGTTCATAAACATCCTCGATCGTTTTTATTTCTTCCGAAGTGGCGGCGGCAATGGTGGAAAGACCGACTGGACCACCGTCGAATTTTTCAATAATAGTTTTTAAGATGTGTTTATCGGCTGGTTCCAGTCCGATCGGATCGACATCGATCATTTCCAGCGCTTCGCGAGCGATGATGCTGTCGACCGAAGTGTGGTTTTTAATTTGAGAATAGTCGCGTACCCGTTTCAGAAGCCGGTTGGCGACGCGGGGAGTCTGGCGGGAACAACTAGCGATCTTTTCCAAGCCGGAATCTTCCACGGTGATGTCCAAAATACGGCTCGAGCGCTTTAAAATATTTTTTATGTCATTATTTTCGTAAAATTCCAACCGGTAGGTGGCACCGAAGCGGTTGCGCAAAGGATTGGAAATCGAACCTAGTTTAGTGGTAGCACCGATCAAAGTGAAGCGAGGAAGATCAAGTTGGATTGTGCGGGCGCTGGGACCCTTGCCGATAATAATATCCAATTTAAAATCCTCCATGGCCGGATAAAGAATTTCCTCGATCGATTTGTTGAGGCGATGGATCTCGTCGATGAAAAGGATGTCTCCGTCTTGAAGATTGGTAAGAATCGAACCGAAATCACCGACCCGTTCGATGGCCGGACCAGAAGTGGTTTTAATGTTGACGCCCATTTCTTTGGCGACGATATTGGCTAAAGTGGTTTTGCCTAAACCGGCCGGGCCGTAAAGCAGGATATGTTCAATCGGCTCATTTCTTTTTTTGGCGGCCTGGATCAAAATATCGAGATTTTTTTTGACTTTTTCCTGGCCGACGTATTCGGAAAAGCTCTGGGGGCGCAGAGTGGTGTCGAGATTTATGTCTTCTGTTTGTTCGCTTGAATTGGTAAGCATTTTTTTAAATAAAATTCCTAAGTCTTAGCTTATTCTATCACTACTTGACAGTATTTAAAAGCTGTGCTAGGATACAAGGTCATATAAATTTTGCCGCTCGTCGGCGTTTATGTGGCTAGCAGTAAACTGTAGACAACTTTGGGGATTTCTATCTTTTATCCTCAAAACCGGGAACTTTTTTATCAAGATATGGGCGCCGGGGTTTCGGCTCCGACGTGCCTCGATACTGTTCCTTCCCTGTGGCTCCAAGTTGCAGGATCATTGTCTACAGATTAGTGACTTTTATAAAAAATACGAGGAGGGAAAATGAAAAACTTACCGTTTGTTATCTGGATGGTTGGCGCTCCCATAGGCGAAGCGTTCGGTCAGTATGTTGACGAATACTTGTGCAAACACGTGTATTCAGGCACGGTGTCAGGAGTCGGTGCTTTAATAGCTGTTGTGTTCTACTGTTTCATAGGGTACAAGCTCTACGAAAAAAAGAGCTAATACAAATCCAAGGCCTCGGACGAGGGAGCGTTTCCGTCCGGGGCTTTTTTTATTGTCTGAACCACTGATTAGCACCTGAATTCACGTGATAACACGTGAATTTTTTAATTGTAGAGATGTAATTTATTGCGTCTAATTTTATTAATATTACGTCTGGAATTATATTAAAAAACAAGACGCGATGAATCGCGTCTCTACAAAAGTGAAAATAAAATCATGTGCAATCAGAAAAATCAGTGAGAATCAGTGGTTTAGAGGTCTGTCACTCTCTCCACTTCCTCAATCGTCGTTTCGCCTTCAAGGACTTTTAGAATTCCGTCCTGAACCATTGTGATCATTCCGTTCTCAATGGCCTTATCTTGAAGTTCGGATGTAATTGCCATTCGGTTAATGAGGTCTTGAATGTCGCGGTCGATTACAAAAACTTCAGTGATGGTGGTGCGGCCCTTGTAGCCGATATGGTTGCATTTCTCACAACCCGCCACGGCGGGTTTGTAAATTTCTGAAATTTTTGGAATTTCCAACTTGGATTTTGGTGAAATAGTTTTCAAAACTTTTTCCATTTTTTCTTTTTCTTCGGGAGTCGGGACGACTTTTTCTTTGCAGTCGCAGAGTTTTCGAACCAAGCGTTGGGCGATGAAGGCGTTGGCGGAAGAAGCAATGTCGGTCGGACTTACTCCCATATTCAAAATTCTCTGCACGGCTCCGGCGGCGTTGTTGGTGTGAATGGTTGAGAGAACCATATGTCCGGTCATCGCGGCCTGGACGGCGATCTGGGCGGTTTCATTGTCGCGGATTTCGCCGATCATCAGGATATCCGGATTTTGGCGAAGCAGCGCGCGCAGGGCGGTGGAAAAAGTATAACCGTCTTTTTCATTGACCGGAGTTTGCAAAATGCCCTCAATCTGATATTCGATCGGATCTTCGACGGTGATGATTTTTACTTCTGGTTTGTTAAGAACGTTCAGAATTGAATAGAGTGTTGTAGTTTTTCCGGAACCGGTCGGACCGGTATTAAGAAGAATGCCGTTGGGCTTTTTTATTTCTTCAAAAATTTTATCCAAGTTTTGTTTTCTGATACCGAGCTTGTTAACATCTAAATCAACCGAAGCTTTGCTCAGAAGCCGCATCACAACTGTTTCGCCGTATCCGCCCAAAATAATCGAGACGCGTACGTCGGTTGATTTTTCTTTTGCTTCAATGTCATCGTCTAGTTTTATCGTAAACCGACTGTCCACGACGCCTTCCCGCACTTCAGTTTTAACGCCGGAAAGAATTTTTATTTCTCCCAAGAGCGCCGGATATTCATTCAATGGAATTTCGGCGACTGTTTGTAAAATGCCATCGATGCGGAAGCGGATTTTGACTGTCTCCGGTCCCGGTTCGACGTGGATGTCGCCGACTTTCAACTGAAGGGCAGCGGCAAAAATCAATTTATTTTTCTCGGAAGTTTTGGCGGCGGCTAGGGTTTCGGCAAATTTTTTAAAATCAGAATGGGATTTCTCGGCAGTTTCAAAAGTGTCTTTACTGATTAAAATTCCGTGTCCGAGTGAAGACGCAATCAACTTTTCATAAATATCCAATAAAAAATCTCCATCACCGGTGACGCTTTTGACTTCGTCGATCGAAGTGATGCCTTCAATGGCTTTTAAAATTCCGTCCTGAAGCATCGTGATCATTCCGGATTCCAGGGCGGCGACGGTCAAGTCTGATTCGCCGGCTAGATCCATAACTAGTTTTTCAATTTCCGGATTGATGGTGAGAACTTCAAAGATTCCCACGCGGCCTTTATAGCCCAGGTTGTTGCATTTCGGACAGCCTTTTGGGCGATAGAGTTTAGTGATTTCTTTTGGAATTTCTACTTTAGATTTTGGAGAAATAATCGAAAGCATTTTCTTAAGAGACTCGATCGATTCTTTGGCGGGAACATATTCTTCTTTGCAATCACAGAGTTTGCGGACCAAGCGTTGGCCGATAATAGCATTAATGGCTGGAGCGATGAAAGAGGGTTTTATTCCCATTTCAATCAAACGGGGGATGGTGGCGGTGGCGCTGTTGCTGTGAATGGTGGAAAGCACCATATGTCCGGTGAGAGCAGCGTTGACTGCGATGTCGGCTGTTTCATCATCGCGAATTTCACCGACCAGCACCACATCAGGATCCTGTCGGACTATGGCGCGCAGGCCGTTGGCAAAAGTATAGCCGCGTTCCTTGTCGACCTGGGTTTGGGAAATCCCCTTGACTTCGTATTCGATCGGATCTTCGATCGTAATGATTTTTGTTTCCGGGTCGTTAAGTTTGTTGATGATGGAATAGAGCGTCGTCGTTTTTCCGGAACCGGTCGGACCGGTTGTCAGAACCATGCCGTTGGGCGCGGCAATTTGTTTTTGGACTTCTTCATAGGCCAGGCCGCGCAAACCGAGATTTTCCACGTCCACTTTGATGGAATCCGGATCCAGAAGGCGCATCACGATGCTCTCGCCAAAATTTCCCGGAATAGTGGAGACGCGGATGGCGATCTTCTTGTCTCCGATCGTCACTTCGAACGTGCCGTCTTGAGCGATGTCGGTCAGGTTCAGTTTCATGTCGGAAAGCATCTTGATGCGGGAAACGATCGTATGGAAAACGGTCAGTGGCAGATAAGTAACGTCATGCAGGACGCCGTCGATGCGGTAGCGCAGACGCAATTCTTTTTCTTGCGGCTCAATATGGACATCGCTGGCACCTAATTTATAAGCGCCGCCCATGATGACGTTCAGAACTTGGGAAGTAGGAAGTTCACTGATGCGCTGCTTTAGCGTGATAAGATCATTCAGGTCATTTTCAAATTTTTCCAAATCTTTGCCGGTCAGACTGACACTAAGATCGGTAAGCACATCGACAAAAACAATCTTCTTGTAACGATCCTGGATCTTCCGCATGTTATATCCGGACACAATGAACAGTTTTATTTCCCAACCTTTTTCTTCCTGGAGGTTTTTGAGAAATCGGACCGTCTCTTCTTTGGTCGGATCCGTTGAAACCATGGAAATTTTCTTTCCGGATTTTTGGATGACGGCCAGATTATATTTTTTCGAATCTTCTTCTGGTAGCAGGCGGATATTTTCATCGCTGATCGGGATCAGATTAGTATCGACATACGGCAAGCCAATCTCTTCAGCGTAAGCCGAAGCTTGTTCCTCTTCGGAACGATGCCGCATCCGAGACAGGACTTTTTGGGCCT
This sequence comes from bacterium, assembly GCA_021789395.1. GTDB lineage: Bacteria > Patescibacteriota > Minisyncoccia > Moranbacterales > UBA2206 > JAJYJP01. Next base: position 5,698 of record JAJYJP010000028.1, read on the forward strand.
CTTTTTCTTTTTTTGATTCTTCTTCTTTGACGGGTTTGGTGAGTACTTTAATCATAAAAACAAAGTCTTAATTTATCTTCATTTTAGTTTATTTTGGAATAATTAACAAACCAGAGAAAGAAAAAAGAAAAACGGACCCATGCCCGTTCGGGATCGATTATGGCTATAAAAAATATCAAGCGCCCACTTCTTTAATTTTTTTCAGGATGATTTCTCCCGCTTCGCGGAGCGAGCTTAAGTTTAGCTTGATTTCCAAATGGTCGTTGTGGCGAGTCCCGTCGATGAACGGATGGAGTTTTTGGATTGTTTCCAATTCCGATTTAAGAATGGCGATCGCTGAAGAAGGCGTGTCGTTGTAAACAATCATAAAAATTTTTCCTTCGCTGTAATTTTCTTTAAGCTTGTTCAAGATGGCCAGGATGTCTTTGTCGGTCGCCCGGCTCTGCACAAAATCTTCGACAGTCAGTTCCGCCCAAGCTAAGCGTGCTTTTTCTTCCCATTTGATCTTAGACATGGCGCGCCCCCACAATTTCAAAATATGGAGCGGTTGGGTTTTATAGAGCCAACGGACTATCTCCTGTTGGTCGGCTCCTTTAGCCATCAGGGCGGCGGAGGCCAAAAAAGCTTTCGGCGTCGTGTTTTTTTTCTGGAAACTGTCGGTGGCGGCAATTATGCCGGTGAGCAAACTATCGGCGATAACTTTATCGATAATCGTATCATTGATATTTTCCAAAAGGGAATAGACAATTTCACTGCAAGAAGAAGAGGTGACATCCACCAAATTGATCTGGCCGAAATTTTCATTGGTACTCCGGTAATCAATATTGATAAGCGGGACTTCGAAAAAAAGATCTGGATGGTCTTCGTAAATCTTCCCCAATTTTTCCAGATCCTGACTGTCTAAAACGATAATTAAATCGTATTTGAATTTCGCCAGAATGAAAGAAAAATCACGCGGATCAAGGGAGCCTTTTTCCGGCGTCAGATGAATATTGAGAAGTTTGCCGTCGATTTCTTCCGTCCGGACATTGGAAATTTTATTGCGGGTAATGTCGAACGATAAAACAAAATCCCGCGAGCCGTCGACGGACGAGCGGATGTTTTGCGGGCGGGGCAGAAAATCAAATTTTTGAGAAAGGTGATCGGAAAAGGCAATGGTGGCGCGTTTACCTAATTTTTCCGCGAAAAAATAAAGAGCCCAGGCGCTTCCGATTGCATCGCCGCTGGGATTTTCCGGAATCAAAATCAAAATGTCTTGCGACTTTTCCAAAAAATTTTTGAATTGTTCCTGCGGCTCAAGAGTCATAAAAATATGGAAGTTAGTATTACAAAGTAACAGCTGGAAATATTATTGTCAATGAAAAAGGCAAAACTTGACTTTTTAAGGCATTTATTATAATGTGATTTGTTGAAAACAGTACTTTGATTAAAAAACAAGGAGGTGGATTGTGTTTAAAAAAGCAGTGTTATTAGTTGTATTTGCGTTGTTTGCTGGTTGTGTGGCGTATGTGCCGCCGACGTACACTTATGACCGGCAAGTATGCGGTCCAGACAGTACTGGACAGCAACGTTGCTGGACTGATAAACGGGTTGAGACGTATCCTGTTTATCAAGATTCGGGATCGACGTCGTTTTTCTACGGCAACGGCCGGACGTTCATCGGCGGATCGGTAGGATATCCGTATGGAGGATACGGATACGGAGCGATTGCGCCCTCGTATCTTGCGATGCCTCATCATCGCTGGTAAATATTGGGGGGATGTGGTCTTTGTATCACATGCCCCTTCTTTTTTTGTTCAAATCCGTTAGAATTAAAACTATGAAAGAAATTATCACGAACAATTTTGAAGAAACTCAAAAACTAGGTGAAGATCTAGCCAAAACTCTGCAAGGCGGAGAGGTTGTTTGTTTGGAAGGCGATTTGGGTTCCGGCAAGACGACTTTTACGCAAGGTTTGCTAAAAGGCTTGGGTGTGGAAGGACCGTACACGAGCCCGACGTTTTTGGTAATGAAAGAATATAAACCTCACCCTGATCCTCTCCTTAAAAAGGAGAGGAGGATAATGAATATCTATCATATTGACGCGTATCGGGTCGGTCCGGATGACATTTTGGCGTTGGGCTGGGAGGAAATAATTGCGAATCCGAAAAATATCGTGATCGTCGAATGGTCTGATCGGATTCAAAAAATTCTTCCGAAAAATTGCATGAATATAAAGTTTGAGTGGCTGGATGAGAATAGACGAGAAATAAAAATAGATTAAAAACAGGAATATAGCCTGTTTTTATTGATTGTAATATTCTTGTCAGAAATATATACTTATTATAATGAGTAAACAATCTAAAAAGCTAGTTCTGATCGATGGAAACGCCATCATTCACCGCGCCTATCATGCTTTGCCGCCGCTGACCAATAAGAAAGGCGAGCTTTTGAATGCGGTTTATGGATTTTCAAGTATTCTGTTGAAAGTTTTGAGCGATATCAAACCGGACTATATCATCGCGACTTTTGATCTGCGCGGGAAGACTTTCCGGCATGAGGAATACAAGGAATATAAAGCCACCCGCGTGAAAGCGCCGGACGAACTTTATGCCCAGATTGATCGCGTCAAGGAAGTGGTGCGGGCATTTAATATTCCGATCTACGAAAAAGAAGGATTTGAGGCGGATGATCTGATCGGGACTTTGGCCGATCAGTCGGAAAAAATGAAATTGCCGATCGAGAATATAATTGTGACAGGCGATATGGACACTTTGCAACTCGTTAATCACAAAACGATCGTTTACGCGCTGCGAAAAGGCATGAGCGACATCGTGATTTACAATGAAGATGCGGTGCGCGAACGCTACGGACTGGAGCCGAAACAGCTGATTGATTACAAAGGTTTGCGCGGCGATCCGTCGGATAATATTCCGGGCGTCAAAGGCATCGGTGAAAAAACGGCCACCGAACTTTTGAAAGAATTTGGATCAATAGAGAATATCTATAAAAATATTTCTAAATTAAAAGGCGCGACCAAAGAAAAACTGGAGCGGGACAAAATGGCGGGAATAATGTCCAAGCGATTAGCGACAATTATTCGCAATGTTCCGGTGAAAATTAATTTGGAAGAAGCGGTGACGCACGATTTTGACCGCAAAAAATTAGTCGATCTTTTTCAGGAGCTGAATTTTTTCAGTTTGATCAAAAGAATTCCAGGATCTATTTCTGAAACTGAGGCGGCACAAAAAGAAGAAACGGTGCGGGAAGTAAAAGACTTTAAATTTGAAATTATCCAAAAAGAAAAAGTGGCAGAATTTCTCAAATCTTTGGATGGACAAAAAGAAATTGCGTTCAGTTTGAACTTATCCGGTCAAAAATATTTCGACGCGGCAATTAAAGGCATTGCGTTTTCGCACAAAACTGGCCGAGCAAGTTATATCGAATATGCTCCGGAAACTTTCGAGTTTTTGAAAAATATTTTGGAAAATAAAAATATTCAAAAGATCGGCTATGATTTGAAATTTGATCTGGAAGTTTTGCAAAAATACGGGATTAATCTTTCCGGAAATTTGTATGATGTGATGTTGGCGGCCTATGTTTTGGATCCGGGCGCGAAAAATGAACTGGAAACTTTGGTGCTTTCCGAACTGGGTGAGGAAATGGCGGAGGAGAAAAATAAAAAGGGGCAGTTGGCGATGGAAATTGAATTGGTGGAGGAAATTGGAAAGAAAATTTGCCAGCGATGCGACTATATTTTTAAATTAAAAAATGTTTTTGAAAAAAGAATCAAGGAAATTTCAACTGAACAGAAAAGTTCAACCTCTCTGCCCTACGGGCATCTCTCCTTGTCTAAGGAGAGAAAAACTTTGGAAGACATCTTTTTTAATTTGGAAATGCCGCTCGTGCCGGTTTTGGCGGAAATGGAAATGAGCGGCGTGCTCTTGAATCCGATTGTTTTTAAAGATATCTCTGAAAAAATAGAGAAGAAAATTGAAACGTTGGAAAAAAACATTTACAAACTGGCCGGGGCGGAATTTAATATCAATTCCCCGCGGCAATTGGCGGAAATCCTTTTTGAGAAATTGCGGCTGCCGACTTCTGACGTGAAAAAATTAAAAACCGGCTTCTCCACGGCGGCTGGAGAGCTGGCGAAATTGCGCGGCCAGCACAAGATCATCGAGAAGGTTGAATATTATCGCGAATTGTTCAAGTTAAAAACAACGTACCTCGACACATTGCCGACTTTGGTTGATGAACACTCCAGGATCCATACAACTTTCAATCAGGCCGTGACGGCGACCGGACGCTTGTCTTCTTCTGATCCAAACCTGCAAAATATTCCGATCAAAACCGAATTGGGCCAGTTGTTGCGTACGGCTTTCGAAGCGGAGCCGGGCTATAAACTCGTAAGCGCGGATTATTCCCAGATTGATCTGCGGGTGGTGGCGCATGTTTCCAGTGATTCCAAAATGATTGAAGCATTCCAAAAAGGCGAAGATATTCACCGGACGACCGCGGCAGAAATCAATAAGGTTTCTATGTCACAAGTGACGGAAAAAATGCGTTCAAAAGCTAAAGCTTTGAACTTCGGAATCATCTACGGAATGAGCGTTTTCGGATTTTCGGAAAGAACCGGAATTGATCGCGACGAAGCCAAAAAATTCATCAACGATTATATGGAAAAATTTTCTGGTGTGGCGACGTATATGCGCAA
>JAJYJP010000029.1 GCA_021789395.1 bacterium
TTCACTTTTTCCTGTAGATCTTTAACCATTGACTTTTTGCTAATTATGTAATAATATTACATTTGGTTCAAAAAATAAAGAAAGCATCTAAAGGAGGGGAAAATGCTTAAGAAATGCTTTTGGCCGATTATAATCATATTGGGTATGTTATGTTATGGTATGTACGTCTTTCATACCATCACTCAAAAAACAGCCGAAATAATCAAGCCTGCGGTCATTTTGACCAAAAAAGAACTACTCGGATGCAGTATTGCGTATGATAAAACTGAAAGCAAGGTTGAACTTTTAGACTCAAAAGGAAAAGCAATTTTTCAAAGTTCGCTGAAAAACGCAAAAAATAGCGCAAAAACAATCGCGAATCTCTATGCAATTTTTGGACAGAAAGATGTTATTAAAAAAAATAAGGATGAAAAATTGAACTATTCCTATATCAACGGACCTTCTTCTCAATGAGAGGAGGTCCTCATTTTTTATTCAAATTACATTCTCGGTCCGCGCGCCGACCAACGAATTACCGCAATCAGTTCCATAATTATATATCCAAAAATAAGATAGATGACCATGGCAATCAGAATATTAAAATCAATAATCAATCCTGCCTTGATATGGGAGGCCGGAAAAATATTCCGGAACGGACTGAGCAGTGGATCAGTCGTTCCATAAAGCCAAGTAGTAAAAGGCGCGGCCGGGTTGGCTCCGAACAAGCGAAAAAGAAACCGCAGACTTAGTAGCGCTTCAATCAGCCAAAGGATAAACTGGATTAAAGCTTCTAAAATTCCAAAAATAAACATAGCATTAACTTATAGAAATATTACAATCTGGAATTTTATTTTTTTCTTAAAGCCTCTTTCAAATATTTCGCCGTGTAACTTTCTCTGGCATATTTCGCCACTTCTTCCGGCTCGCCCGTCACCACGATCCGGCCGCCTTGCTCGCCGCCCTCCGGACCGAGATCGATAATCCAGTCGGCCGTCTTGATGACATCCATATTGTGCTCGATCACCACGACCGTATTACCGGCGTCTACCAGCCGGTTAAGTACGCCCAAAAGTTTTTTCACATCGTCGAAATGCAAACCGGTCGTTGGTTCGTCCAAAATATACATCGTATTGCCGGTCGCCCGACGGGAAAGTTCCGTCGCCAATTTTATTCTTTGCGCCTCGCCACCCGAAAGAGTTGTTGCTGCCTGGCCCAGTTGGATGTAGCCCAAGCCGACATCTTCCAAAACTTTCAGCTTGTCAAAAATCTCCGGAAAATTCTGAAAAAATTCCACCGCTTCCGCCACCGTCATCTCTAAAACCTCTGAAATATTCTTTCCCTTATAACGCACCTGTAAAGTTTCGCTATTGTACCTTTTGCCTTTGCACACGTCACACTGGATAAAGACGTCCGGCATAAACTGCATTTCTATCTTCAAAAAGCCTTCACCATTACAGTTCTCGCAGCGGCCGCCTGGTACATTGAACGAAAACCGGCCGGCCGTGTAGCCTTTGGCTTTGGCTTCGCGCGTCGAAGCAAACAGTTCGCGGATCGGCGTAAAGACACCGGTGTAGGTCGCCGGATTGGAACGCGGTGTTCGGCCGATTGGCGACTGGTCGATCATAATTACTTTATCTACATTGTGTACGCCGACCAATTCTGTGTATTTGCCCGGGCGTTCGAGCGAACGCATCAGTTTTGAAGAAAGCGCTTTGTATAAGATATCTTCCACCAAAGTCGATTTGCCCGAACCGGAAACTCCGGTCACGACCGTAAAAACTTTCAGTGGAAATTCCGCCGTGATGTTTTTCAGATTATTTTCCCGCGCCCCGCGGATCGTGATCCATTTTTTATTTTTCACCGACCGCCGCCCTTTCGGCACTTCGATTTCTAATTCGCCGCACAAATATTTGGCCGTGAGCGATTCGGAATTTTTCATCACGTCTTCCGGCGTGCCTTGCGCCACGATCTCGCCGCCCAATTTGCCGGCGCCCGGCCCGATGTCCACCAGCCAATCGGCTTCGCGCATCGTTTCTTCGTCGTGCTCGATCACGATCAGAGTGTTGCCGATGTCACGCAGTTGCTTCAACGTATTCAAAAGTTTCGTATTGTCCCGCATATGCAGACCGATCGACGGTTCGTCCAAAATATACAGCACGCCGACCAGCTGCGATCCGATTTGCGATGCCAGCCGGATCCGCTGCGATTCGCCGCCCGCCAAAGTGGCGGCCGAGCGCGCCAAAGTCAGGTAGCCCAAACCGACGTTTTCCAAAAATCCCAACCGGGCCGTGATCTCTTTCAGAATCCTGCCCACGATCAATTTTTCTTTTTCCGTGAGCTGCAATTTTTTGAAAAATTCCAATGACTCTTCGACACTCACTTTGGAAACTTCATAGATATTTTTCCCTCCGACCGTCACCAGCAGCACTTCTTTTTTATAACGCGAACCGCCGCAGACCGAACACGGATTCTGGGACATATATTTTTCAATATCTTCCCGCACCGAATCGGAATCGGTCTTGAAATAGCGGTCTTGCAAAAATCCGGTAACACCGCGCCAGGCCATGGAAAATTTCCAGTTGGTTCCGGTCTTGGCCCGGATCGTGATCGGCACATCTTCCGCTTCTTCCTCCGAAACCATATTCTCAGTTTCTGACGAACCATATAAGAGAATATTTAATTTGCGCTCCGGCAGATCGCGCAAACGCATGTTGTCAGAAATATGAAAATATTTAGCGACCGAATTGATCACTCCGCCGTAATAATTGTTCGGCTTGTAATTCCACGGCAGAAGCCCGCCTTCCGCAATCGTCTTGTTTTTATCGGGCATCACCAGCTCCGGATCGATCTCTTTTTTCGTACCCAAGCCTTCGCACGCCGGACAAGCGCCGTAAGGAGAATTGAAAGAAAACAACCGCGGCTCGAGCGGCGGAAATTCAATCTCGTGTATCGGGCAAGAAAGCTTCTGGTTATACACAAATTCTTCTTTTTCTTTTCCGTTTTTTATTTTGCGCACTTTCACTAGACTGTCCGCCAGTTTTAACGCGCGTTCCACACCTTCGAAAATCCGGGAAATATTTTCGCCTTTGATTTCCACCGTATCAATAACGATATCGATGTCGTGATTCTTATATCGCGCCAATTTCACCTCTTCCCCAATTTTGGCGTAAAGCTCGTAAAATATTCCGTTAACATAAGCCTTAGAGAATCCACGCTTGTACATATCGGCTAGCAGCGTCGAATATTCGCCTTTGCGATGGCGCACGATCGGCGCCAGAATCTCAATTTCTTTCTCATCGCCGATCGCCAAAATCCGATCGACGATCTCATCGGTCGAAAGCTTGGTGATTTCCCGGCCGCAGATCGGACAATGTGGAATGCCGATCTTAGCATAGAGCAGACGCAGATAGTCATGGATCTCCGTCACGGTGCCGACGGTCGAGCGCGGATTATGGGAAACTGATTTTTGGCTGATGGAAATAGTCGGGCTCAAACCTTCAATGTAATCGATATCCGGCCGTTCCATCTGCCCCAAAAATTGGCGGGCGTACGCCGACAGACTTTCCAGATATCGCCTTTGCCCTTCAGCAAAAATCGTATCGAAAGCCAGCGTACTCTTGCCCGAACCGGAGACGCCGGTAAAAACTATAAACTTGTCCCGCGGCAACTCGAGATCGACATTTTTCAGATTGTGCTCCCGCGCGCCTTTGATAATTAGTTTGTCCATAAACACAAAAACTTCCCCTTCCGGGTACTTTATATTCGGTTCCCTGTATTCTATTACAATTTACTGACAGAATCAAGGATTTAAAAAACCGCCCATTCTTCAAAAGAAAAGACGGCTAACATTTTTTAACAAACTAAGCAATCATTCTCCCGTTATTCTTCGTTTCAATTTCCTCCCGCTGTACTTTTACTTCCGCCATGTTTATCAAAGAGGCGATCTCGCGCATTTTTTGTTTAGCTTTCTCCAGATTATCATAATCTCTCATTTCCGTGATAGATTCACGGGCATGGGCTATGCTCACACTGGATTCTGAAAATTTTAGTAAATCCGTAGAAATGTCGTCCGCAACTTTTTTTAAAGAATCCAGGGTAATATTCTCGTCATTAAAAGCTCGCAGAGCTTTCTCGGCCAGTTTTGCAAGTCTTGGCTTTTCCAAATCCTTATGCGCTTGCATGGGTTCCATTATTTCGTACATATTTTGTTTGTTTTAAAATTATTTATTGCTTTTGTATCTCTTCAATAATTTAGCCCGCATAGACCTGATCCTGCCACTTTGATCCAGATATTCATCCAAAAGAAACTTGTTATCCATCCTATCCTCATTTTCTTTTTCCTTTGGTTTTGCTTCCGTCATCATAATTTTTGATTCTACTGACATATTTGATTTTTAAAAAATAAAAGACGGAGTTTTCACCCGTCTTTTAACATTATAGCAAATTTTTTATCACTTGTCCAATTTTTAGCTTCCGCAATTAGCCGATGACGAACCTGATCCGGAAGCATCCGTTCCTCCGCCGAAGCCCGGCGAAGGAGCCGTGGTGGAAAGTTGCTGCTTGCAAGCGGCCGGCTGATCAGTAAACCCGGAACAAATCGTTTGCAAGAGGCTTTCCGGATCGCGGTTCGGAGAAACAACCGTACCATTAACCACCAATGTCGGCGATCCTTGGACGTTATATTTCTCATTGTCCGCTTTTTCCACATTGAACGGAGGAAAGCCACCGACCCAGGTGCTTTGATTATTGAAATCTTTGGTCACATCATATTGCGTATCGGTCTGTGCCATACAGCTGGAGACTTGCGTCGTATTTACTCCAGCCGAAGCCATGCAAGCCGACTCCTGACCGGGCTCCTGAGATTTCAAGAAACAAGAAAGATAATTCAAGTACACATTCGGCTGATTCTTTTCGATGCAGTACTGGCGCAAATTTTCATCCAATTCTTTGCGATCGCCGGTCGAAGCATCGTTGTGCATGGAATAATCGACAAATTCAATATTGAATTTGATCTTTGAACCCAGCGCGTTTACTACCGGCAAGATTCCTTTTTCCGTCTGAGTGCCGTACGGACAATAACTCATCACGAACAGCGTGACATCCGGAACGGACTGTTTTGGCACCGTCGCGTTCTGCTGTTGCTGCTGCTGGCCGCTGTTCTGACTTAAGCTTTCGCCAGTATTGAGAGCCTGCGGGAAAAATTCTTTCCCATCTTTAGTGACATAAGTAGTAATATCCTGACCGCTGACATTCAAAGTGACTTTGTAAAGCCCGTCGTATTCGGTGACATCCTTAACGGTTGCTTTTTCTCCGCCCTGCATCAGATTGGTGTTTACGTAATTCTCCACTTCGGTCTTGATGGCGTCCTTGCCAAGATCGGTAGATTTATTCTTGACCAAAAAGAAATAGCCGGCCGCGACCAACACGATGACAATTATAATCAGCCAGACCAAATTCGCTTTATTCTTGCAAAATTTTTTGACGCATCCCTTGATGCTTTTTTTAGGCTTTCCAGCAATGGGCCGCGCCTCATGCTGAGCCGATTTTTTTTCTTCCATTTTTTAAATAATTGTTAGTTATTAATATTACCTACCAAGTTTACTCCATTGTAAAATTTTTCACAACCTCTTCCCAAAAAATCCTTTCTAGACGGTCTTTTTTAACACCGGTATTTTTGAAATGACATACACCGACGCCCAAGAAAGGATAAATGTAGCAAGGGCCAGTGTTACGATATCCAAGATTCCGTTGCCGAAAATTACCATATGCGTCAACTGAAATAATTTTTCCATGAATAAAATATGGATCACGTAAATACCCAGAGTATATTTACCGATCCTGGTCAGCCAGCTTTCTTTCATGCTTATCTTTGATAACGCCATATAAAGACCGAGTGACGCTATAATCACCAACGGACTGAGATAATCAAACGCGTATTCGGAATTGTTGAATTTCAGCAAAGTCCAATAGCCGGCCCAAACAAGGCCCACGCTGGCCACGAAATAAATCGAAAACGACTTCAGTGAAGAAAGATTGTATTTCATCTGCGGCAAAGTGTGTCCAAGAATGAAATATCCCAGATACGGAATGAACCACAAAAGAAAAAATGGGTCGCCGAAACGCACTTGCCACATATCTATAGCAAAGCCGAAAAACAAAAGAACTAATCCTGCTGTATTCATTTTACCAAGCCCGTATTTTTGATACAGAATATTGATGAAAGGAGCGACAAGATAAAGTCCGATCAGCATAAACAGGAACCAGAGATGATAATACGGCCGGCCCGAAAGGAAGGACCAGACAATATTGCTCAGAGAAGCGTGCCATTTATAAGTGTATTCGGAATAAATCAACGACCAAAAGACCAAAGGGATCAGTAACTTGTTCGTCCTTTTTTTGAAAAAAGTCGGAATATCTTCCGCTTCCTCTTTGATCAGAAAAAATCCGCTGCTCATGACAAACAGCGGGACGCAGATGCGGGCGAACGCATCGAGTATGTCGCCGGCCCAGAAGTTAGCATTCAATTGCTTGGAATTATCGCCCATGAAATAGGCAGAAATATGCAATATGATTACCAAAAAAATCGCAAGCGTCCGGATAAAATCTTGGGTATAATTCCTTTGAGTATTTTTCTTATCCATAGTGTAAAACTTTGGGTCTTACAATTATATTATAATCCTTACTTTAAGGATTATTTTTCAATTTTCTCCAACATTTCATCGATTTCTTGCAGCAGCTGCTTGGGTGTAAGCAGCGGTTTGACCAAATACTTTTCCGCCCCGGAAGAAAGCGCTTCTTCCCGATCTTCCGGATCGCTCAGGCTGGTCAGCATAAACACCGGTATGTTCTTGAACCTGCTATCTCTTTTTATCTTCTTCAGCGCATCGAAACCGTCCATCTTGGGCATTACAACATCCAAAAGTATCAACCTGATTTCTGCGTAATTATTTTTCAGTCTTTCTTTGACCTCTTCTCCGTTCTCAGCCGTGATGACTTTGAAGCCGGCTCGCGTCAACATCCAAGTATACATCTCGCGCAGGTCCGGCTCGTCCTCGGTCAGCAAAATTGTAATATTTTTCTTTTTCATAATTTAATAAAATGGAACAAGTGATGCATAAAGAGCGAGAGTTTTTTCAGATCGACCGGATTTCCGGAAAGGTTGAAAAAATAATAGATAAAATTAAGCAGCAGCACCAGAACGATGAAAGCCGCGACGACTACGATAACCGCGGTGGAAAAAGCCCTGAAGATAAAATATTTCAATTTCTTGCGAAATTTTTTGAGACCGACGTACGATTTGAAAGTAAGACTAGCCTCGCCCCGCTCGATCTCTTCCTTTTGAAGCCTCAATTCCGTTTCGGAAGGATATTTAAAAAGGAGATAATATACCGATTTTAATTTGGCTCCCAACTTTCCGCAGCAGCTCATGAAAATTTTCTTGAAGTGATTAAGTATTTACTTTTTCATTTTACCCGAAAAAAATATTTTGAGCAATTCTCATTTATCTCAGCTGCAATTTTCGCAACTGCGCCACTTCGTCGCGGATGACGGCCGCTCGCTCGAATTCCAAATTGCGCGCGGCGTCTTTCATTTCTTTTTCGCGCTGTTTGATGTAGCCTTGCAGATCTTCCAGCGATTCCAGTTCCGAAAAATCCCTGGTCACTTGCGGCTTGATCTCATGGTCGACGATCGACTTGATATTTTTTTCGATCGTCTTTGGCGTGATGTGATGGGCTTTGTTGTATTCCGTTTGTAATTTTCTCCGGCGGTTGGTTTCGTCGATAGCCCGTTTCATCGAACCGGTGATCGAATCGGCATAAAGGATGACCCGCCCGCGCACATTCCGCGCCGCTCGCCCGATCGTCTGGATGAGCGACGTCTCGCTCCGCAAGAAGCCTTCTTTGTCTGCGTCCAGAATCGCCACCAGTTCCACTTCCGGCAGATCCAAACCTTCCCGTAAAAGATTGACACCCACCAACACATCCACTTTTCCGCGCCGCAAATCTTCCAAAATTTTCACCCGTTCCAAAGTTTCAATATTGGAATGCAGATATTCCGCTTTGATTTTATGTTCAATTAAAAATTCCGACAGATCCTCCGCCATTTTTTTGGTAAGCGTCGTAATTAAAACACGCCCTTTTCCTTCCACCACCTTTTTAATTTCTTCAATCACTTCCCGCACCTGTCCTTTGGCCGGCTTAATAATAATTTCCGGATCCACCAGACCGGTCGGACGGATGATCTGCTCGACAACTTGCGCCGAGTGGTTTTTCTCGTAATCGGCCGGCGTGGCCGAAGTAAAAATCAACTGGTTTATTTTTTTCTCAAATTCAGGAAACTTCAGTGGCCGGTTATCCGCCGCGCTCGGCAGACGGAAACCGTTGTCGATCAAAGATTTTTTTCGAGAATAGTCGCCGTTAAACATGCCGGCGATCTGCGGCACTGTCACGTGAGATTCGTCAATGATCATCAGAAAATCTTCGGGAAAATAATCGATCAAGGTGTAAGGCGGTTCGCCCTCTTTGCGGCCGGTCAGGAAGCGCGAATAATTTTCAATGCCGTGACAATAGCCGACTTCCCGCATCATCTCGATGTCTTGGCGCGTCCGGCGCTCCAATCTTTCCGCTTCCAAAAGTTTATTGTTATCGCGGAACCATTTCACCCGTTCACGCGCTTCCGTTTCTATTTCCGAAAGTGCCTCTTCCATCACCGGTTCCGGCACAACGAAATGTTTGGCCGGATAAAGTACCGCTCGCTCCAAGTTTCCCAGTTCTTCACCGGTCAGAAAATCATATTCAAAAATTTTCTTAATCCGTCCGTGATCCATCTCGACCCGCGTCACTATCTCGCGCGCCGGCGACATAATTTCGAAAGTTTCGCCCGTCACTCGGAATCTTCCTCGCGCCAAAACCTCCGTTCGTTTGTATTGCATCTCAACTAACCTTTCAATCACCACTTCGCGATCGGCCTTTTCCCCCACATTCAACTCCAAGCTGATCTGGCTGTAATATTCCGGCGAGCCCAAACCGTAGATGCAGGAAACCGACGCCACAATGATAGTGTCGCGGCGAGAGAGAATCGCCGCCGTCGATGCGTGGCGCAACCGGTCAATCTCGTCGTTGATGTCAGATTCTTTTTCGATGTAAGTGTCGGTTGAAGCAATGTAGGCTTCCGGCTGGTAATAATCATAATAGGAAACAAAATATTCCACCGCGCTTTTGGGAAAAAACGTCCGAAACTCTTGAGCCAATTGCGCCGCCAAAGTTTTGTTGGGCGCGATGACGAGCGTCGGCTTCTGAACATTCTGAATTACATTAGCCATCGTGAAAGTTTTCCCCGAACCGGTCACACCCAAAAGCGTCTGGAACTTATCGCCGGCTTCCAGACCTTTGGTCAGTTTCTCGATCGCGCTTGGTTGATCGCCTGACGGTTTGAATTTGGAAGATATTTGAAACTGCATAGTCCGATAATAATACAATTTTTCATCAAAATTGTCCATACGACCTCCGAAATTATGCTATATATGTTATAATGGAATTAAACCAATGATCAAAAAACTGAAAATCAAAGCCGAGAAGCGCGAAGAAAAGAAGAAGATCAAGATGAAAATCTCCGGAAAGAGCGTTTTTGGATTGAAAAAAATAATTGAGAAAAAGAGCAAAAATAAGAAATAGTTGCGAACTTCCAGTTGACAAATCTTCTTCTCATGCTAAGCTAATTTAAGTTTTTTAACGGATTTTAAAACCATGCAAACCATAACCATAATTGAAATAATCGTCGCCATCCTGTTGATCGTCGCCATCCTG
>JAJYJP010000030.1 GCA_021789395.1 bacterium
GGCGCGATGCGAGCAAATACAATCTCTTTATCTCTAATTTTATTGTAAACTTCCAAATCTCCCATCTGATCGAGTGTTTTGCCGTTAATGACTTCATATGCCCCGCTGCCATCTATCAGATTGACTTCTTTGGCGATCGCCTGAGCGGTAATCTCATAGTCACCCGTTATCATTACGACTTTGATGCCTAATTTCCGGCATTCGCTGATAGCGTTTCCCACATCTTTCCGCGGCGGATCAATCATTGCCATCAAGCCCACCCAGGTCAGATTTTTTTCCGCCTCATCCAGATATTTTTTTTCCTGAACCGCGTTCAGATTGCGGTAAGCAAAAGCCAACACACGCAACGCTTCAGAAGACATGGAATTATAAATTGCGCGCACTTTTTCTTTTTCCTCGTCGGTAAATTTTATAATTCCGTCTTCCGTTTGCAATTCAGTGCATAGATCCAAAAGAACGTCTGGCGAACCTTTGACATAGGAAATCGTATCGGAATTCTTATAAATTACGCTCATCCGCATCCGCTCCGACGAAAAGGGATTCTCATTAATTTTCTTTTCACCCAGTTCAAAATATTTTTCCTGTCGGTTAAATTTCTTTCCGACTACGATGAGTGCGCCTTCGGTCGGATCGCCCAAAATTCTATACTTGCCTTCTTGTTCCGCCAAGCTGGCATCATTGCAAAGCGTTCCAATCTTACACAACAATCCGAGATTATTTATTTTCTCAGGCGCGATGAGATGGCCGTCATTTTCAAATTCTCCTTCTGGGACATAACCTATTCCAGTCACCGAAATTATTTTGTCATGCAAAACAATTTTCGTCACCGTAAGTTCATTCTTGGTAATTGTTCCGGTCTTGTCCGTGCAGATTATCGAAACGGAACCGAGCGTTTCCACCGCGTTCAATTTCTTTGCCAGAACGCTATCTTTCAAAAGCCTTCTCATTCCCAACGAAAGCGCCACGGAAATGGCCGCCGGAAGCCCATTGGGAACAACCGAGACGGCCAAAGCCAAAGCAAACAGAAAGTTATCATAAAGCGACATCTTAAAGTACTGCCCGGCAATCATTACCAAAACCCCAATTACAATCGAAATGACAGCCACATTCTTTCCCAAACTGCGTATTTGCTTTTGCAGCGGCGTCGGATCTTCACGGACCTCGGCCGCAAGATTGGCGATGTGTCCCAATTCCGTCTGCATGCCGGTCGCGGTTATGATAAAAGTGGCGTCGCCGGTCGCAATCGTTTCGCCCATAAAAACCATATTGGAAATATCAGCCAATGCCATTTCGCCTTCTAGCACTTTGGAAAATTTTGTTTCCGGTTTCGATTCGCCCGTAAAGATAAAACTATTGACTCGCAGATCAAAACTTTCAAGAATATATCCGTCCGCCGGCACGTTATCGCCGGAAGTCAGAAAAACGACGTCACCGACAACCAGAAACTTTGTGTCAATCTCTTTTTTCTCGCCGTCGCGCATGACCAGAGCTTTGGTCGTCGTCAGTTTCTTGATCTGGTCTAAAATTTTTTCCGCTTTAAATTCCTGCACGAATCCCATCAAAGCGTTAATAAAAACGATAACCAGGATTATCGTTACGTCTTGCCATTCGCGAAAAAACGAAGATAGCAGCGCCGCCACCAAAAGGATCCAGACCAGCGCGTCGTTGAACTGGTTGCTGATCAATTTTATCCACTTCCAGTTACGCTTTTCTCGCAATTGATTGGGGCCATATTCTTTCAGCCGCTTTTTTGCCTCTTCTTCTGAAAGTCCGTCTTTGCAGGAAGAAAATTTTGCCAAAACTTCGTCCGCGGTCAGATTATAGATAGTTTTGTTTTTATTTTGCATCTGTAATTATCTTTTTAATTTCTCCACCACCTCGTTCACATTGCCCGCGCCGATCGCCAGGACGATGTCGTTTTCTCCGACCTTGTCCTCCAGAAATTCCACCACTTCTTTGATGGTCGGAACATATTCGGCCTTGCCGTAATTGTACTTATTTATCAGTTTCACCAAATCTTCCGAACTGACGTTGCCGTCCGTCTCACGAGCCGAACCATAGATGTCCAAAACAATGACTTGGTCGGCATCGTCAAAGCTCTGCGCAAAATCGTGAAGCAAGGCCTCTGTCCGCGAATAGGAGTGCGGATGAAAAACAGCGATGATGTTTTTTTCCGGATAAATTTCCCGCGCCGCTTTCAAAGTCACTTTGATTTCTTCCGGATGATGTCCATAGTCATCAATAAGAACAGCGCCGTTCCGCTCGCCCACAATCTCAAATCGCCGAGAAGTTCCTTGGAAATTTTTGAGCGCTTCCCGAACCTTTTCCATATCTAGACCTAACTTATAGCAGACAGAAATAACCGCCAGAGCGTTAAGCACATTATGTTTACCGACCAGCTGAATTTCAAAGCTTCCCAAATATTTTTCTAAAAACTTGACACCAAACGTTTGAGTTGGAGCGCCACTCGCCATTTGCAACTCATAATGCGTGATTTTAATATCATTATCATCCATAAATCCGTATTTGATAATCTCGCATTGGCAACTGCAGGCAACGTCATTGGTATCGGCGCTGTCGCCCCAAACCGCCAGAAATCCGGCACGCGGAATTTTAGCCACGAAACCAGAAAAGGCTTGTTTGTATTCAGACAAATTCTTATAGTAGTCCGGGTGATCATAATCGATGCTGGTCAACACAACCGCTTTCGGTTCGTAATATTTCAATTTGTTTTGAAATTCGTCCGCCTCGAGAACGAAATATTCTCCTTTGCCAACAAGCGCGTTCGAACCCCACTGCCGGACCCGGCTTCCGACCACAGCTGTCGGATCAGACCCGACGTGTTTCATAACTTCGGCCAACATTGCCGATGTGGTTGTTTTCCCATGCGTGCCGCAGATGGCGATTCCGTATTTATCGTTGAAAAGCAACGCGAGCATTTCCGGATAACTTACCATTGGCAATTCGCGAACTTTGGCTTCGTGAAATTCAACGTTATTTTCTTCGTTGTAAGCAGTAGAATAAACCACCAGATCGATGTTTGCCGTAATATTTCCAGGAGAAAAATTTTCGAAGTATTCCACTCCGATTTTTTGCAGCACTTCGTCCGTGAAAAATTTTTCGGCCGTGTCCGATCCGGTCACTTCGATCCCCATGGAGGTCAACAACTCCACCAAAGCGACCATGCCGGAACCTTTAATTCCGATCACATAAACTTTTTTTATTTTTTCCATGTCCACATCGACACTTTCGGTCACTTTGATTTTCGCCATAAGATTAAACTTAACTAATATTTGATCATGCCCATTACGCCTTCCGCTATCCGATCGGCCGCGTCGGGATGATAGAACGCTTTGATGTTTTCGGACAGCTTTTTCCTCAGTTCATCGTCAGTCATAATCTCCTCGATCCGGGACATAAGCACATGCTCGCCAAGATTAGTCTCTTCCAGAACGACACAGCCGCCCATTTCCGCGATAGAATAGGCGTTCATCCGCTGATGGTCATTGGCGGAATGTTCCAAAGGAATAATTATGGACGGTTTGCCGTTCGCGGCAATTTCCGAAATGGAATTAGCACCGGCTCGCGTAATAACAAGATCGGCCACCGCCAAAATATCTTTCAATTCTTCGCGAATAAATGGAAACGCGTAATATCCTTCTCTGCCGACTTTTATGCCCAGCATTCCGGCTTTCTGCTCCACTTCGCTGAAATTACTTTCTCCAGTCTGATGGATAACTTGATAATTATGCAGCAATTTCGGCAAAATATCAAGTATCTTGTTATTTATGATCCTAGCGCCCTGCGAACCGCCCCAAACAAAAATTACCTTTTTGGATTCTGTCAGTTCAAACATTTCCCGCGCCCGCCGTGGATCGCCCCGGTTGATATCCGGCCGCAGCGGATTTCCCGTAAGTACAACCTTCTTAGCGCTATAGTCTCGCTCCGCCTCCGGATAAGAAACCGCGATCCGCCGGGCAAATTTTCCCAAAATATCATTAGCCACGCCCGGGATGCTGTCTGACTCGTGGATCATTATCGGAATGTGATAAAACCAGCCGGCCAACACTACAGGAAAGGAAGCGTGGCCGCCTTTGGAAAAAATCGCGTCAGGCATATAAATGAGCAGGTGCCAAAGCGCCTGAAAAAATCCGACTGGCACTTTGAAAAAATCAACAAAATTCTGAAAAGAAAAATATCGGCGCGCTTTTCCCACCAAAATGTTCTTGATGGGAATCTCTCCCTTTTCGATAATTTCTTTTTCTAATTTTCCCTTCGGACCGATAAACAAAAATTCAGCGTCCGGATCTTTTTCCTTAATCTTCTTTGCCACTACGACCAACGGCACCAAATGCCCGCCCGACCCTCCGCCTGTCAAAACGATACGCATAATTTTAGCTAAAAATTTACGATTTAGTTATTTAAATTCGTATGCTTAGAAATATTCAGCAATATTCCGATGCTTGCCAACAGAAAGACGATTGAAGTTCCGCCGTAACTGACGAAAGGCAACGGAATGCCGGTAAGCGGAATAAGTCCTGATATGGCCGCAATGTTGATGAAAGCCTGAAAAGTTATCCAGGCAACGATCCCTACTGCCACCAATTTGGAGAATGTATCCGGAGCATTTTTAGCAATCTTCAAGCCTCGCATTGCCAGTGCTAAAAACAACAAGATCAAGAATATTTCTCCCACCATGCCCAATTCCTCTCCTATTATAGCAAAGATGGAATCACCCACCGGCTCCGGCAAATAATTGAATTTTTGAAGACTGTGCCCCAGTCCGACCCCCAAAATACCTCCCGATCCGATCGCCAAAAGTGCCTGATTGATCTGATAGCCGATTCCGCGCGGATCCAGTTCGGGATGCAAGAAGACCAATAGGCGGTTCATCCGGTAAGCTTCCGTCTTTATCAGCACGATAAAGGCCGCAACGCCTGCGCCAGCCAACGAAACTAGATGAAGAATTTTCGAACCTGAGACAAAAAATATTGACATTGCGATAATAATCACCACTCCCAGCGTTCCTATATCCGGCTGCTTGACCAGTAGAAAACTTACAATGCCGACAATAATGAGAAAAGGAATCAATCCCTCATAAAGATCTTTCACTTTTTCCTTACGACTTTCCAGCCAAGCGGCCAAATAAATGACCAGAGACAATTTCAACATCTCAGCTGGCTGGAAAGAAAAAGCCCCCAACCGCAGCCAACGGCTGGCGCCGTAAACCGTCGTTCCCGTTCCCGGAATGAGCACCAGGACCAACGCAAGGACACTAGCCACAAAAAACGGGAAAGCAATCTTTTTCCAGAATTGATAATTTATTTTTTGGGTAACATATAGAATGGCAAGTCCCGGCAAAACCCCCACCAAAAGCTGGCGTTTGAAAAAATAATAAGCATCTCCGAAATTAGTTTCACCGTAAGCCACCCCCGCCGACGCTATCATTATCAATCCAAAGATCAACAATGCGAAGGTTGTGTATAACAATATTTTGTCGGATTCTTTTTCTTGCATTGTTTTTATTTTTTATTTTTTGAATATTTCTTCCTCCATTCAGAAATTTTTTGATGATTCCCGGAAAGCAGGACCTTCGGCACTTTCCAAGCCCCAAATTCTTCCGGCTTGGTGTATTGCGGATATTCCAAATAACCTTCTTGACTGTGTGATTCCTCTTTGACGCTTTCTTCATTACCAAGCACTCCAGGAATCAAGCGAGTTATGGAATCAACCACGGCCATTGCCGGAATCTCGCCGCCGGTCAGAACAAAATCTCCCAGCGAAATTTCTTCATCCGCAATATATTTTGCCACTCGTTCATCGACACCTTCATAGCGCCCGCAGATAAAAATCAAATTGTCGTATTTTTTTAATATCTGAGCATCTTTTTGAGTATAACGTTTTCCCTTTGCCGAAAATAAAACGATCCTTGTTTTTTGTCCCGTCTTGACAGGATTGGTTTTTGATTTTAAAGATTGGACACACCGCCAAACGGGTTCGATCTTCATGACCATGCCTGCACCTCCGCCATAAGGAGTGTCGTCCACTTTTTTATGCTTGTCGCTCGTATAATCTCTCAGATTGTGAATCTTTATTTCGATCAACCCGGATTTTTGCGCCCGTCCGATTATCGACTCGGAAAAATAGGAATCAAAAATTTCCGGAAAAATTGTTATAATGTCGAATCTCATATAATTTATGATACCATCTAACTTAAAAATTAAAAAGCCACGTCTTCAGTGGCTTTTTAATTTAGCTCTCCCATCCCTTTGAACGGGACGGGATTAAAAAATCGCTAATTTATTTACACTTCAATACCTCCAACAACATCGTCGATGCTCTTCTGTTTTCTCTCAGACCCTGCTGGTTCGTTAATCTTAAGATTAACTCTCGCATTGTTTTTTGCACCAATAACTCTCAAAAGAGTTCTGATGGCTTTTGCAGTCGCACCTTCTCGACCAATAACCATTCCCATATCCTCCGGAGCTACGTCCAAAGTTATAAGAACGCCCATCTCGTCGATTTTTCTTTCAACCTTGACTGCGTCTGGATTGTTAACGATTTGTTTAACAACAAACTCGACGAAGTCCTTGTCTTGTTCTGCCATTTTCGTAGTCTTGTATTTATTATTGTTAAGGACAGAGATGATTACGGAAGATCGACCAGTCATTCCCTTTCTGCCACAGGCAGTCTCCACCTTGACTCCTTTATTATAATCTACAACCATGCTTTTGTCAAATTGCATAAATTTCTGAAATTTCAGCCATAATCAACACTGAAATTTTAAAATAAATGGAAAAAGAGGTGTGTAGTAATTATGAATGCATATCTTCGCATATTCTTATGAAAAAAAATAAAATTTCAAAATTCTACAAAATTTTAAAAACAACTTCCGAGATAATTGTTGTTTTGGCAGTTATTTTTATCGGCGTTTTAATTTATGCCTTCACCGTCACGCCGTCAGTGGCTGACCTTGCGACCAAAACCGCCACTCCCCAAACCACCATCATTTACGACCGTACCGGCCAACACGTGCTTTACGAAATCCACGGCGAAGAAAACCGAAAAGTTATAGATTCCAGCCAAATTCCCAATTCTATTAAAGAAGCCACTATCGCCACTGAAGACAGCAATTTTTACAAACACGGCGCTCTCGACTTTGAATCGATAATCCGCGCCGCCTTAGTTGATATCGAAAACAGACGAATACTTCAGGGCGGTTCAACCATCACCCAGCAGTTGGCTCGCAATGTTTTCCTCAATCGAGACAAGAGTTTCCAAAGAAAAATTACCGAGGCAATACTGGCATTAAAATTGGAACAAAATTATTCAAAAAACCAGATACTGGATATGTATCTCAATCAGATTCCCTATGGTTCCAATGCTTACGGCATTGAAGCGGCCGCGGAAACTTTTTTCGGAAAACCGGCCAAGGAGCTGACACTCGATGAAGCCGCCCTTTTGGCCGCGCTTCCTCAGGCTCCGACATACTACTCCCCTTACGGAAAAAATTTGGACGCTTTAAGGGCACGACAGGTCATGATCCTCAATCGGATCGCGACCTTGGGATTGGCCAGTCCCCAAACCGTTGCAGCCGCAGAAAAAGTTAACACTCTAAAAAAAATCGCGCCTCTCCAACAAAAAATTGACGCTCCGCATTTTGTCTTTTACGTAAAAGACTGGTTGGAAAAAAAATATGGCAAGCAGGCGGTCGAGGAGGGCGGACTAAAAGTTTACACCACCCTGGATTACAATAAACAAACATTGGCCGAGCAGACTTTAACCAGCTCCGAAAAACTATTGACCAGTTACGGGGCTTCTAATGCTGCTCTGGTAGCGATCGATCCGAAAACGGGGCAGATTCTGGCAATGGTCGGCAGCGTCGATTATAACAACCAACAGATCGACGGCCAAGTGAATGTCTGCACCAGTCCGCGCCAACCAGGCTCTTCTTTTAAGCCGTTTGTTTACGCCAAAGCTTTTGAAGACGGTTATCAACCGGAGTCTTTACTTCTCGATGAACGTACTGATTTTGGACCAGGTGGAGCGAATGGAGGAGACTACATCCCGAAAGATTACGATGACAGTTATCGCGGCGTTGTCACGATGCGGGAAGCCTTAGGCAGTTCACTCAATATTCCTGCCGTAGAAACACTAACATTGGTAGGCGTAAATAATGCCATTGAAATGGCCCATCGCCTAGGCATTACGACACTCAATGATCCAAGCAAGTACGGCTTGGCGCTCGTCTTAGGAGGCGGCGACGTGACTCTGCTCGACGAAACAGCCGGCTACTCGGTTTTTGCCAATGACGGCCGAAGGAATCCCGTCACTCCAATCTTAAAAATTGTCGATGCTAATGGAAAAGTTTTGGAAAATTCGGAGCCGCAAAATATTCCCGTCCTTGATCCGCAAATCGCGCGCAAAATAAATTCCGTCCTTTCGGACAACAGTGCCCGCACTCCAATTTTTGGCCCCAGCAGTCCGCTGCACATCTCTGGAAAAACCGTTGCTGCCAAAACCGGCACGACCCAATATTATAACGATGCCTGGACGGTCGGATACACTCCGTCCATTGCGGTCGGCGTCTGGGCCGGCAATGACAATGATGCTCCAATGCATTATGGAGCGGATGGAGTTTTTGTGGCCGCCCCTATTTGGAACAAATTCATATCGCAGGTCATTAATGAATACCCTCCAGTAACATTCATGCCCTACAACAAAACAAATTCCCAAATCACCACGCGTTATGTGCAAAGTACCAACTTCAAGACGACCGTAACAACTTATTATAAAAAAGAAAAACACGGGAAAAAAGTTAGAATCTCCAAGGAAGAAGCGCAAAGATTGGATCCGGATAAAGTAATTATTAAAAATAAAAGCGTCGATAATCCAACCGTAGGCTCGCCAGGCAACAATTTATCTTCCAACAACACCGATTCCGACAAATTAAGATAATATAAAAGTCCGGATTTCGACCCGGACTTTTATATTTCTCCAAACTAGATTATTTTCTTAAATCCTCCTTCATCTTTTCGAACTGCTCTTTGGTGATTTCGCCTTTGGCATATCTTTCCTTAAGAATATCCATGGCTCGGTCTTCTTTTTCTATCCATCTTTTCCATCGCTCCTCCTTGCCACCGCGAACAAGCGCCCTGATCAGGTAGATGATGCCGACGATCACTACAATCCAAAAGATGATGAAAATTATTCCGCCGACAATCCCGTAGCCGTAATATCCAGGACCCATCGGACCATACGGACCGTTCCCGTATTGGGCCAGCGAAACCAGTGGCAATGCTCCGAATAATAAGGCGCCAGCCGCAACAATTGATATTAATTTGGCCATCGTTTTGAAATTAATAATTAGAAATAACCAATTATATTACAAAGCTCTGCTTTGCAATATTGCAAAGTAAAAAAGAGCTCTTCAGGAAAGCTCTTTTTTAAATAAAGTTTAAGTCAAAAGACTGTTATAGTTCTGCGACCAATACATAACTTCATTGGCATACCATTCGTACTGGGGCGAGATACTGCCGGACAAATAATACTTAGCTGCATCTTCTTCTGCTAAAATATTATGCTGTGTCACTCGGGGCGTGTCTGATAACTTTACGGCCAACGCCACGACTCCATCGGTCACATTCCAAGGATCGGGCGTATGTCCCACAATCGCCTGGACCCTATTCTCATAACTCACCCAGGTATCCGGCATGAACTG
>JAJYJP010000031.1 GCA_021789395.1 bacterium
CAAGATACTCGCTTAGATAGCGGGCAAAGATATCTTTTTTAGTAGTCATATTCATAATATGACTACGGTAACCCAATTTTGAGCTATCCAGTAAACCCTTGGTAACAGTTTTTATGAGCTAAGAGGAGATATTGACTGGAGATGATAAAATTGTTACAATGGCAAAGTCGTTATAAATCAAATGGGTCGTTAGCTCAGCCTGGTAGAGCAGTTGCCTTTTAAGCAAACGGTCGGAGGTTCGAATCCTCCACGACCCACATTAGCAAATCCCCCGCGAGGGATTTTTTTGTTGGAAGAGTTGTTTTTGTGTGCTATAATTCAAACATGAAAAAATATTTATTAGTTGCCGCTGTTTTGGCTTTGCCGCTGGCGCTTTCCGGTTGTGGAACTATTCCAACTTCGCAAAATCCGGCCAGCAGTCTCTATAAATCCACGGATGGCGGAGAAACCTGGGCGGTCAAAAACAAAACCAGCGAAGCGGGATTGGATCTGTCGGCGCTCGATGTGATCAGCATGGTCGTTAATCCTAATGACGGCAATAATGTCTTTGTCGGGACGAAAAACAACGGCCTAATCAAGACTGACGACGGCGGAGAAACTTGGGCTTCCGATAACTTTCCTTACGGCAAAGTCTACGGCATTGCTGTTGATCCTGTCGATAGCCGGATAATTTACGCGACCGGTGTGACGAACAATCGCGGGAAAATTTTTAAAAGCATCGATGCCGGAAAAAATTGGCAGGAGATCTACACGACGCCGGCAAACGGACCTTTGGCAATTTCACTTGTTATTGACAACAAAAATTCAAACGTTTTGTATGCCTCGACCAGTGATAATCAAGTTATCAAAACGACGGACGGCGGCCAGACCTGGAAAAGCATTTTGCAAAATAATTATCCTGTTCTGAACATTGCCATTGATGCCCAGAACGACAACCAAATCTATTTTGTCGACACCGGAAACAATATCTACATGAGCAAAGACGGAGGAACGACAGTGCAAAATATGACTCAAAAACTTCAAGCTAGCCATTTTTCCGGCAGCATCAAATCGGTCGTGACGGATCCGACGCTAGCTAATACGCTTTACGTCATCGGATCGGCGGGGATTCTGAAAAGTACCGACGCTGGCAATGCCTGGACAAGACTTGACTTGCTGAATGACCCGCAAAGGTTTCCGGTACAGACTCTAGTCATAAATCCGATGAATTCCCAAGAACTTATTTATGGCGCTGCTCAGGCGACATACAAATCCATCGACGGCGGCAAAACCTGGACGACGGCACAGTTCGACACATCTAAAACGATAAATGTATTAAAGTATGATCCGACCAATACAAGCAGCGTATACCTGGGATTAAGCGCGATTTAAACTAATAATTTTTTGCCGGAATAATCCGGTGCATATTTATGTATAAAGATGTAATAAATGACAAAAGAAAAGATTTTGACAAATCGATCGAGCATTTCAAGGAGGAGCTTAACCAACTGAGGACCGGTCGGGCTTCATCCGTTTTGGTGGAGAAATTATCGGTAGATTATTACGGCACAAAAACTCCATTGAAACAGATGGCCAGCATCACTATTCCGGAAGCTAGAACAATCGTGATTTCTCCTTGGGACAAAAGCGCGCTTTCCGGAATCGAAAAAGCCATCCGTGAATCGCAGCTCAATCTCAACCCGGTCAATGATGGACAAGTGGTGCGTATTAACATTCCGGCGTTGACCGAAGAGCGGCGCAAAGAATTGGTAAAAGTTTTGAATCAGAGAGCGGAAGAAGCCAGGATCGTCGTGCGCAAACATCGGGAAGAAGTCTGGGAAGAAATCCAAAATCTGGAAAAAGAAGGGGTGATCGGAGAGGATGATAAATTTGCCGGCAAGGAAGAATTGCAGAAGGTTGTGGATGAATATAATAAAAAAATAGAAGAGATTCGCGCAGAAAAGGAAAAAGAAATCCTAACAGTTTAATTCAATGCTAACCGTCATCGTTTTTATTTTAATACTAGGTGTTTTGATTTTTGTCCATGAACTGGGCCATTTTTTGACGGCCCGCCAGAGCGGCATCAAGACCGATGAATTTGGTTTTGGTTTTCCGCCCAGAATCCTTGGTTTCGTGAAAGACGAAGAGACCGGTAAAAGGAAATTAGTTTGGGGTAATAAAGAAGTGTTGTCCAAATTTACGATTTATTCGATCAACTGGATTCCGTTGGGCGGCTTTGTGAAGATAAAAGGGGAAGACGGGGAAGGTAAAAAAGAGAAAGACAGTTTCGCCGGCAAGCCGGCCCGGACACGCATCAAGGTATTGGCGGCCGGAGTTATGATGAATTTCATTTTGGCCTGGGTTTTAATTGCGATCGCGCTGATGATCGGAGCGCCGGAAGCGGTGGATTCTGCTCAAGCGGTTCCCAACGCCCATATTCAAGTGACTGATGTAGCCAGCAATTCGCCGGCCAGCACGATGGGACTGAAGATTGGCGATGAGATCGTGGGAACTCCGAGCGGTACAAAATTCCAGTCGGTCAGTGATTTGCAGAAATATATTGATTCGCACAAAGGACAACAAATAATTTTAGAAATAAAGAGAGGCAATCAGACGCTTGATTTGAAGGGCGTGCCGCGCGCCAATCCGCCGGCCGGGCAAGGGGCGCTAGGTGTGGAATTAGCGGCAACCATTATCAAAAGTTATCCGTGGTACGAAGCGATCTGGCAAGGTTTGCTGGATGTGTTTAATTTGATTTGGGCGATGATCGTGGCAATTTATGGAATTTTGAAATCTCTTTTTATGGGCCATTCGGTCAGTGCGGATGTGACTGGCCCAGTGGGTATTGCGATTTTGACCAAACAGGTGACAGCTTTGGGATTGGTCTATGTTTTGCAATTTGCAGCGCTTCTCAGCATCAATCTTGGCATCATCAATGCCATTCCTTTCCCGGCGCTCGACGGAGGCCGGATTCTTTTCGTCGTGATTGAAAAAATCAAAGGCCGGCCGGTAAGTCAAAGAGTGGAGCAGACTTTTCATACAGTCGGATTTCTCTTGCTGATTCTGTTGATGATAATCATCACTTTCAGGGATGTGAGTAATTATATAAAATAATAATTTGTTAGGACTGAAAGAAGATGAAAGCTTTTGAAATTGCCAAGCACGATTTGGACTATTGTTTTCAGGATGGCGGAATAGTTGCCAGCGCTGATCATTTTAACGATTACTGGGCGCGTGATTCCTTTTATGCTTCCTGGGGCTATCTGGAAATTGGCGAAATTGAAAAAGTAAAATCCAATTTGGATCTTTTTATTTCTTATCAAAAAGAAGACGGCCAGATTCCGCGAAGGATCGACTGTTTTTTTGTCGGCTTAAAGTATCTGGGAATAAAAATAAAAAGAAAATCTATTCAACCAAAATATGCGGGAGCTTATATTTTTCCGGCGCTCGATCCTAATATTTTATTTGTGATAGTGTGTCATAGATATTTTAAAAAATCCGGCGATTTGGATTTTCTTAAAACAAATTTTGAAAAAATTTTCCAAGCTTTGCAATGGCTGGAAAAATTTGAAGCGGACGGATTTTTGCAAGAAAAAATCTTTGCCAATTGGATGGACGTAATCGTCAAACGCGGTGCGGTTTTGTATACCAATGTTTTGTATTTTGATGCGCTCAACGCTTTTGCAAAAATATGTGTCAGTTTGAACAAAAAAGAATTGAGCGATAAATATTCCGCTAGAGCGGAAAAGTTGAAAAAAATAATTAATGAAAAATTTTGGAACGGAAAATACTACATTGATTGGATGGATGGCAATAAGAAATATGATTATTTTTCCACTGACGGAAATGTTTTCGCGATCTATTTCGAGGTGTCTGACGCGGAAAAAACAAAAAAAATTATCGCCCGAATTGAAAAAGATAAGTTAGACGAAATTCCCATGAAGACTAACTTTCCAAATTACCCCTGGTGGCGAGTGGCGTTGCGAATGTATCTGATCGGAACATCGGGCTATCAGAACAACTACGCCAGTTGGCTGTGGTTGGGCTGTATCTATGCGATTGCTTTGAAAAACAGCGGTTATAATCAGGAGGCGAATAAGATTGAGGATAAAATCACAAAAAAGATCGAGGAATTTCAAAAAGTTTATGAAATATACACTCCGGATGGCGCGCCGTATCGCGGCTGGTTTTGGAAAAGCGCGGCGACTTTCGCGTGGAGTTCGGGGCTGTATTTGTGGATGAATAAGATTCTAGAAAATGTTGTCGTTGACTTTTAATAAAAATTGTATTAATGTTCAATGTTGCTGTTTGACAAAATAATATAGATTTTAGAAAACAAAATTTGCCGATAAAATCGAGGAGGATAGAAAATGGCACGCAAACAGCTTTCCGATGAAGAAAAGATCATTCTTGAAACACGTGTTGGTCCCCAACTCCAAAAGGAAGAATTTGCCTTAATTCCGATCAATGGTAAAAATTACAAAATGAGTTACTGTAAGATCGGAAACGATAACAAAGATGTGATAGTGCTTCTGCCTGGTTTTGGTTCGGGGTGGACAGGCATATCACTTCTAGGTGTCGAACTTGCAAAGTTGGGTTATCGGGTTTTCATGCCTTCTTTGTTAGGATATGGAAATTCTGATAATCCGCCTATGTATCGCTACAGTGATTTTCTGTGTGAAGCTTCTTGGCTTCATGCCTGGACATCCAAAGTACTTCCTGATAAAGGCATTCACTGGGTAGGTCATTCAATGGCCTCGCCCATAATCACAGAACTGGCAGCAATGAGCCCGGACAAGGTGGCAAGTCTTATATTGCTTGATCCCGTTGGTTTTCAAAGAAGAGGCATGACTGAACTGGCGGTAAAGTTTGTCACAAATGGCATCGGTCATGCAATAGACTTTGCGGGAGATCCAAGGTGGGAAATTCTTAAGAAATTTCTACCCAAAGAAAAATCTCCATTTGCCAAGGATCGCATCAAGCAGCGGATAAGCGAATGGAAACGCCTATGTAACAATGGATATGTCTTAATAGAACTCAGGAAGGTCGTTAAGGAAAAGCCTGCGAGATGTATTTTTGGCGAGAATGATTCTCTGGCGCTCGTCATAGATGTAGACTGTGATAGATTTTGGTATGTTCCTTTGCCCGGTCTGTGGCATAATACGACCATGTTTGGCAGCGAGGAAACTGCCAAAGCGATCGGTTCTTTTGTTACCTATGTATCTCATCAAGATACATAGGTAATAAGGTAATAACAAATTGCCCTGCAACTTTACGATAAGTTGTAGGGCATTTTTTATAGACCATAATATACTCGGATAGTAATTTCATGCTTAATTTAAAGCCAAATTTAATTTTGACAATCAACTCTCCATCAAGTATTATAGAAAAAGTGATTTTCTTGAATATAAATATCTAAAAATAAAAAAGAATTTAAGATTTCGGCACTCTTTTAAGAGACTTGTTTTGACATTCTAAAAAATAAAATGAAAAAGAAACTTTCAAATATATTCAAAAATTTATTCGGCAATGCGTTTGGAAATTTTTCCAAAGATGTTGGCATTGATTTGGGAACAGCTAATACACTGGTCTATGTCAAAGGTAAGGGCATTGTCATTAATGAGCCGTCCGTTGTGGCGATTAATAAAAAAACCGGCCAGGTTTTGGCGATCGGGCGCGAAGCCAAAAAGATGGTTGGTAAAACGCCCGGTCATATTGTGGCCAATCGTCCGCTGGTGGACGGCGTGGTGAGCGATTTCGAAGTGACCGAACAGATGCTCAAATATTTTATCGACAAAGTCCATCGGGACAGTTTCACTTTGTTTCCTCGGCCGCGCGTCATTGTCGGTATCCCTTCGGATGTGACCGAAGTGGAAAAGCGGGCGGTGATCGACGCGACGCTTAATGCGGGTGCGCGCGAAGCCTATCTGATCGACGAACCGATGGCGGCGGCCATCGGCGCCCGTTTGCCCGTGCAAGATGCGGCTGGCAATATGGTCGTCGATATCGGCGGTGGAACGACTGATATTGCCGTCATCTCTTTGGGTGGCGTGGTCGCTTCACGCAATTTGCGCATCGCCGGAGATGAGATGAACGAGGACATCATCCGTTATTGCCGGGACGAGTTTAATCTTTTGATCGGAGAAAAAACAGCTGAAGATGTCAAAATAGCCATTGGTAGCGCGTATCCGCAGAAAGAAAGGTTGCAAATGCCGGTACGCGGTCGAGATCTGGTTTCTGGACTGCCTAAGGAAGTGATGATTGATGACGAACAGGTTCGTGAGGCGCTTTCTCGATCGATCCGGATTATTGTGAATAATATCAAGACAACAATTGAAGAAACTCCGCCGGAGCTTTTGTCGGATATCATGCAAAGAGGGATCATTTTGGCGGGAGGTGGAAGCCTGATCCGGGGACTGGACCGTCTGGTGGCTGATCAGACCGAGATGCCGGTCCGGATGATGGAAGATCCGCTGACGGCCGTCGTGCGGGGGACTGGGATCGTGTTGGAAGATCTGGAGACGCTCAGGGAAGTGTTGGTGGAAAATCAGCACGAAAAATCACTCATATAATGGTTTTTTGGCTGATGGTTATTATTTTTTATGGCTAAAAAATTTTTCTCATCACGTCTGATAAAGTTTTTGGCGGTAGCGGCGATCTGTCTGCTGCTTATTTTTTTAAATCCGCACGAGATTTTCAATCCCATCCGGGGAGTTTTTCTGAAAATATCCCAACCATTCCAGAAAGGATTTTATTTTATCGGCGATTCCACAAAGGGACTCTTTTCTTTTTTAGGATCGATCGGCGATTTGAATAATCAAAATGAGCAACTCATAAAAGAAAACAACAGCCTAGTTTCCCGATTGGCAGATCTGAAAGATGTCCAGAAAGAAAACGAAATGTTGCGTCAACAGCTTAATCTGGCGCCGCGCCAAAAATATGACTTGGAAGCCAGTTTCGTCATCGGCCAGGATCCGCAGTTATCCGGCAGTTGGCTTATGATAGACAAAGGAAGCGCGAGCGGTATTAAGCCGGGGATGCCGGTCATTTATTCCGACGGCATCCTGGTCGGAAAAATTGATAATGAAATTTCTCCGGATAGCGCCAAAGTGGATCTTCTTTCTGACGCGGACAGTGCGGTCAATGCGATGGATGTCAATACGTCTGCCAAGGGAATCGTGAAAGGCGAATACGGACTTGGATTGCTTTTGGACATGGTTGACCAGTCGGCCGTGCTTAACGTGGGCGATACGGTTGTGACTTCCGGATTGGGAGGCGCGGTGCCTGAAGGGCTCTTCATCGGAACTGTCCAGCAAGTCAGGCTTTCGCAGGACAAACTTTTTCAACAGGCGGTTATCACGCCGCGCGTAAAATATTCAAATCTCGACATGGTTTTTGTGATAAAAAATTAATATGATCCAATTCTTTATCTTTGCAGTCATATTTTTTTCCGCGGTAATCCAAGTTTCTTTCCTGCCTAATTTTTTTCCGGCTGGGGCGGTGCCGGATCTTCTGCTGATTTTTCTTGTTCTGTGGGTGATGGAAAAAAGTGTTAAAGAAATCTGGCCCTGGCTGATTCTGGGCGGATTATTTTTGGATTTTTTTTCCTTCCTTCCGGTCGGAACAAATATTTTGGCGATATTTTTTGTTGTGTTTGTGATAAAGGCCATGATGAAACCGTATTTTGTTACAGACAAGATGTGGAAGTTTTTTATCTCAGCCGGATTTGTTATAATTGGTACGCTGGCCAATGAGATTATTCTTTTCCTGACAACGAAATTCGTTTTGCAGGAAAACGTCGCATTTCTTTTGGACAGGAATTTTTATTTGAAAATTACTTATAATCTCCTGATATTTTTAATAATCTACTGGCCTGTCGACAAATTTAAAAGAGTGTTGGAGTTTTATAATCCTAAAAATAAATTCATAAGATGATGCTGGACCGGTACCGCAAAAAAAAGAGAATCGCGAAAGGGCTGGAGATCGAAGATTCCATAATGACAGTAACGGAGAAAGAAGAGGCGCTCATAGAGACCCCTTTCCGAAAAAAAGAGCTGGAATTCATCTGGTTTTTTATCGTTGCCGTCATTGCCGGATTGGGCTTGAGAGTGTTTTATCTGGAGGTGATCAAGAGTTCTTATTATTCAGATATTTCCAATGGTAACCGCATCCGGTCGATCGAGATCAAGGCGCCGCGCGGAGAAATTTTTGATAAGTCGGGGCAAGTTTTGGCCTACAATGTTCCGAGCGTGGACGCGGTAATTGTTCCGAGTGATTTGCCGGCCGATATCGGAAGCCAGAAAAGGATCGCGGATGAAGTGGCTTTGATTCTTGATCTGAACAAAGGCAACGTGGAAGCGGAAATCGAATCCCAAGACAGAAAATCTCCTGAACCAGTCTTGCTTAAGCAAAATATTTCTCAGGATCAGGCATTGATCATTGCCGGAAAGGCTGGAGAGCTTCCCGGCATTCAAATCCAGGATACAGCCATACGCAGTTACCCGGACGGAATGATTTTTTCCGATATCATCGGTTACGACGGAAAAATTACCCAGCAAGAATTGCAAGATCATCCCGACTATTCAATGACAGACTATATCGGCAAAACCGGATTGGAGGCGTATTATGAAAAATATTTGCACGGGACCAACGGTGCTGACCAGGTGGAAGTTGATTCGATCGGAAATGTGCAGAAAGAATTGGGCGTGGTCAATCCGGTTCCTGGAGATGACTTGGTCTTAAATATCGATGCCGGACTGCAAAAAGAATTGTACGACAGCATGGAACAGATTTTGGTCAAAACCAATACGACGTCGGCGGCGGCGGTTGCCATCGATCCGAGAAACGGGGACGTATTGGCTATGGTGAGTCTTCCCAGTTATGACAATAATCTCTTTGCCAAAGGCATCTCTGATGCGGATTACCAAAAATTGATCAATGATCCGCACCGCCCACTCTTCAATCGGACAATTGCCGGAGAATTTCCGCCCGGATCAACAATTAAACCGGCGGTGGCCTGCGCGGCGCTGTCGGAAGGCGTGATTACTCCTTCGACGATCATTGACGGTTTGGGCGGCGTGTTGCGGGTCGGCAGTTATCATTTTGGCGATTGGACGGCGCACGCGCCAAGCGATGTCCGTACTGCAATCGCACAAAGTAACGACGTCTTTTTTTACACGGTCGGCGGCGGTTACGGAAACATCAAGGGTTTGGGCATGGACAAGATGAAAAAATATGAAAACTTGTTCGGCCTTGGCAGTCCGACCGGCATCGATCTGCCAGGCGAAGCCAGCGGTTTTATTCCGAGCGAAGAATGGAAACTGAAAACCTTGGGACAGCCATGGTACATCGGAGATTCTTATCATGCCGCGATTGGACAAGGTTACGTGTTAGTGACGCCTCTGCAGTTGGCTAATTACACGGCGGCGGTCGCTAATGGCGGAACTTTGTATGTGCCGCACATCGTCCATAGCATCAAGAACGGCGACGGTACGATCCAAACGATTCAGCCGCAGGTTATCCGGAAAAACTTCATTGCGCCAAGCATCATTCAAGTTGTGCGGGAAGGAATGCGTCAGACGATCACCGCTGGAACAGCACAGGTGCTTAAAACGATGCCGATAGAAGTGGCCGGCAAGACTGGAACGGCCCAGTTCGGTGTGGATGCGCAAAATGAGCATGGTTGGTTTACTTCTTTTGCGCCTTATAACAATCCCCAGATTG
>JAJYJP010000032.1:0-7288 GCA_021789395.1 bacterium
AAAAAATGAATTAAAGAACGAAAAACCCTACCTACCATACACCCTCCTCTGTTTTTTGATTTTTATCTGCAAAATAAATAACAAGTTTGCGCACAAACTCGTTATCGCTTTTGCAAATAAAACTATAAATCGTTTCCTGAATACGACAAATCAAAACTCTTGTTTATCAATGGAAAATCCGGAACGACATTGCCTTTGCCGGCGTGACCCAGGACTGTCCAATTCAAAAATGACGGGTCGCGCACATCCACTCGCGAAATATTTCCTTCCGAATCAGTAGCAATAAAATAACTGATGTCTCCTCGCCAGCCTTCCGTCACGCCGACGGCGTAACTGTTTTTTCTCAAATTAATTTTCTTATCGGATTTCAATTCTGTATCGAGCGGGAAATTGGCAATCGCCTGCTCGATAATTCTCATTGATGATCTGATTTCTTTGATGCGAATATAGAAACGCGCTCGCACATCTCCTTCTTTTTCCAAAGCCATATCAAATTTTATCTTTTCATAAGCCGCGTACGGATATTCAATTCGAGCATCGTGCGCAATTCCCAGCGCGCGTCCCGCCACGCCCAAAACACCGTGGTCTTTGGCCAGTTGCAAATCCAGCTTGCCGGTTCCTTGCAACCGGTTCAAAAGTGAACCGCTTTCTTCGGAAATCGCAACTATCTCTTCAAAATCTTTTTCAATCTTTTTGAGCTCGCGTAAAAATTCTTCCCGCGTGTCCGGTGAAATGTCTTTGGCTACTCCGCCGATCACGTTTACGCCGCGCAAAAACCGACTGCCAGCCAGGCGTTCGTTCCATTGCATGATAATTTCGCGCAACCGAGAACCGTTCGAACCGCCGAAACTATAGCCGGTGTCCAGCATAATGAAACCGAAATCATTGAAATGATTGGCCAGCCTTTCCAATTCGGAAAAAATTACCCGCAAATATTTGGCGCGTTCCGGGATTTCCATATCTGCCAAATTCTCCACCGCCTGACAGAACGCCATCGAGTGGGTGAAAGAAGTGTCGCCAGAAACTCTTTCCGCCAAGCGGACCTTTTCTGAGAGCGGCAAAACTTCAAACAACTTTTCCGTGCCTTTGTGTTTGTAGCCCAATTTCGGTTCCAATAAAATTATTTCTTCGCCCGCCACGCTGAATCGAAAATGGCCCGGTTCGATAATGCCGGCGTGCACCGGACCGACCGGAATTTCGTAGATGCCTTCGCCCGCCACTTTTTGGAATTCATAAGAACCTTTCGCTCCGGCCGGCCGCTCCTGCCAATTGAAATCTTTGCGGAGTGGGAAAACCGAACTAGGCCAATTTTCATGGAGGAGGATCGGCCGCAGGTGCGGATGTCCCGCCACTTCCAATCCGAAAAAAGTTCGGATTTTTCTTTCGTAGCCGGACGCTTCGTGAATGTTTTTAGTAATGGAAGGAAATTCTTCCCCGTCTTTCAAAATTATGTAAGGCGCCAGAAAAATATTTTCTTTCGGCACGCCGAAAACATAGAAAATTTTAAACACACCACCCTCTTTTCGTTCGTCGGTCGCAGTAATAGTTTTCAATTGAAGTTTGTGGTCGAAATATAATTTACTGCAGACTTCCACGATTTCCTCTTTTGGAACGGCGTACGTTAAAACATTGCCTTCCTGTTTGGCTTGGAATTTTTTTGGGATATATTGCATGATAATTTTTTCCTGGTTCATCATATGAATAAAGCTAAAAAGCGGAATTTAATAATAACCTAACAGCTTGCGGAATGAAAAAGCTGGAGATCACAAAAATAATAAGCAGAAACATGATCGGGGCAATCGTCCAAGCTCCCACCTCTCCCTGCGGGATATCTTTACCTCCTTCGCCGTACATCATCGAAACAGTATGCTTCAAAAATCCTACAAACACCAACACCATTCCCAAGAGCGCAGTGATCACGATGGCCGGATGAGCGTGGATGCCGGCCGACAAAATGGAAAATTCCGTGACAAAAATTCCAAACGGCGGCACGCCGGTAATGGCCAAAAATCCGATGACAAAAATAATGCTGGTGACCGGCAAAATCTTGAGCATATTTTTGACTTTGGCCATTTTGGTCGAGCTGTATTTCAGAAAAATATTTCCGGACGACAGGAACAAAAATGATTTTACCAAAGAATGGTAAACCATATGCAACAACGCCGCCACCGCTCCGATTCCGCCGAAGCCGAAACCGAGCGCCATGATGCCGGCATGCTCGATGCTGGAATAAGCTAACAGCCGTTTGTAATTTTTCTGACCAAAGATGCTGAAAGCGGCCAGCAGGATCGAGATCAGCCCGATGAACAGAAGCAAGCCTTGCGAAAATTGGGTGCCCAGCGTCAAATCGGTAACGGCTTTGAACCGCAGGATTGCAAAGAAAGCGATATTGAGAAGAGCACTGGAAAACAGAGCCACGATCGGAATCGGCGCTTTGCTGTACGTATCCGGCCGCCAAGTATGCATCGGCACCAATCCGACTTTCGTGCCATAACCGATCAAAACAAAAATGAAAGCGGTCTTGGCCACCAACGGATTGAAAGTGGAAACATTACTCAAAATTGTGTGCCAATTTATCAGTCCGGTGTGACCGGCGCTCAAAGACGGATACAGAAAAAGCAGCGTCCCAAAAAAGGCCAAGAGCAATCCGACGGAATTGATGATCAAATATTTCCAAGCCGCTTCCATGGCCGACGGCTTGTTATAAAAGCTGATAAGGAACGCCGTAGAAAGCGTCGTCGCTTCAATTGCGATCCACATCAGGATCGGATTGGTGGTGATAATGGCGAAATACATCGCCAAAAGAAAAAGATTGAGCAGGATGAAATACTGTTTGACCCGATGAAAACCGATGATCTTTTTCGCGACTTCCGTCCGCAGATAGCCGATTGAATACCAGGACGCCGCAAAACCGATGAGCGCTAGTACGATTATCATGATCGCACCCAACGGATCGACGGAAAGATACGGAGTCCATGAATACGATCCGGTCCGGACCACTTCCGCCACTACCGCCAAAGAAGCCAGCAGTTCGATGATCGAGGCTGCCAACGCGACCCAGCCCAAATTGTCCGCTTTCTTTTTGACCGAAAACGACAGGACAAGGGCAACTATGGGAGTAATGATGATTATAAATAATGGCATAAATTTATTCTTCTTTTAAATTCTTCATCGCGCTCACGTCGAGCGTTCCGAACTGCTTATAAATCATCGAAGCAAATACTGTGGCGATGATGACCCAGACTAAGATATCGAAAATTATTCCCAGCTGCAATCCCGGCGTTTCTTCCAGTCCGGCCAGGAACGCGAACGAAACGATGGCGTTTTCCAAAGATAATATTCCGATCATCTGCGACAACACTCCCTTGCGATTGATTAACAGGAAAATGGAAACCAACATCATGGCAACTGCCAGTAATACGGCTTTCTCGTTCTGCGGCGCCAGAACAGCCAAAGGCGAAAAATAATGGGAATACGTAAGCGCCGTCAGGATCGCCAACGCCACCAGCGTCAGCGTGTCATTGAGATAAGTGCTCGCCGAAAATTTCAACTGGTGCCTCTTGACCAGACCGAAGAAAAATTTCGGAGCCACGATTACTTTCACCGCAAAAATCACGGCGATCGTAATAGCCAGTAAGGCAGACGGATTTTTGAAAAACGAATTGAGCAGAAGGATCACTACGATAAAAGATTGCGCCGCGTAGAGCGAAACGACCGTCGAGCTTTTTTTGGACAGGTGCATGAAAATGACCGAGCCGAAGAGCAGCACTTCCAGAAAAAATAAGATTTGGGATAAATTGGAAACCATAAATTTAAATGATTAGACTAACCGCGATAACGCTTAAAATAAACGAAATGAACAATAAGTCCGGCAAGCGGAAAAAACGGAATTTGGCGATACTCGACTCCAAAATCGCCACAAATAGCGCCAACAGCAAAACTTTTACTGCAAATAAAATTAAGCCCAGTAAAATAGCGCCCGGTCCGGCCGAAGCCGCAATTCCCCACGGAAAAAACAGATTCGCGCCCAGCGTTAGAAAGATCAAAAACTTATTGGCCGCCGCCCACTCAATGAGTGCTAATTTTTTTCCGGAATATTCTAAAATCATCGCTTCATGGATCATCGTCAGTTCCAGATGAGTAGCCGGATTATCGAACGGAAATCGGGCCGTCTCTGCCAGCATCGCAATAAGAAAAGCCAAGAACGCCAAAATGACCGGAGTAAAAGAGATGAGCGGCAGTGAAGCAATCTTGCCAGCGATTGAAAAAAGATTAGTCGACTTCGCTAAAAATGCCAGGGCTAAAATTGAAAACATCAGTCCACCCTCGGTGAGCGCCGCCACGGTCATTTCCCGACTTGATCCGAAACCGCCGAACGCACTTCCCGTATCCATGCCAGCCAAAGCCAAAAAGAAAGTGCCGAGGGCAATCAAATAAATGACCACCAAAAGATCGCTCAAGAAATTATTGGAAAAAATCGAAGCGAAAACTGGGATGCTGGCACCGATCACCAGCGTCGTTCCAAAAATCAGATACGGCGCGAAGCGGAAGATCCAGGAAGCGTCCTTGCTGATCACTTCGTCTTTATGGAAAAGTTTCCACAGATCTTTGTAGGGTTGGCAAATGCTCGCTCCGACCCGGTTTTGAAAACGGGCCTTCACTTTGCGCACGATTCCGATGAAGAGCGGCGACAAGGCCGGCACAAGCAATAATTGAATTGTCCAGACAATAACCATAGGACTAAATTACCAAAACAAATAATAAAATTATTAAAATCAAAAATATGTACAGGATATAGACATTGATGTTTCCGCTCTGGATCCGTTTCACATGCTCGGAAATTTTCTTGGTAAGCTCGTGGACCGGTTTGTAAAAATAAGTTCCGTAAAGGTCGCTCACTTCCAGTTTGATCGTGCTGGTTTTTTGGAAATAACGGATGGCCGCATCGTGATATTCGACATCCGCCTGTTTGGTCGGTTTCAAAATTCCGCGGAAGATCGTGACAATCGAACGGGCAAAGCCGGTTGCGGTAATTTCCATCCGCGAATTCAGATCGGTTCCGCAATCCCAGGTGCAGCCGACTTTCACTTTGCGATCTTTTATTAAAGCATTCACACTGTAATAAGCAGCCGCAATCACCACGACTAAACTTACAAAGATAAGCGGCATTGAAACAGAAGAAAAACCATCTTGCAGTTTCACCACATTGAAATCAGCTGAGAAAAATCCCGTTTGCCCGGCAAAAATTTTCAGTCCTTCCGCCACCTGCGCCAACACGTTCGCGATCGGTCCGGCAAAAATTCCCACTATCAGAGTCAGCGCTGCTAGAACGCCCATGCCGACGCGGAGCGACGGATCAGCTTCTTTTGCGTGCCTCACTTCTTCGCTGCGCGGCCGCGCCAAAAAAGTCGCGCCGAAAGCTTTTACGAAACAGGCTGCCGCCAGTCCGCCGGTGAAAGCCAGCGCGCCCGCGCCGATGATAAACGCCCATTGAGCGGATACGCTCAGCGACCGGATACCGGCGAACAAGGATTGGAAAGTCAACCACTCGCTGAAAAATCCGTTAAACGGCGGCAGAGCGGAAATGGCCATTGCTCCGACCAGAAAAAAGAATGCGGTCTGCGGCATATATCTGATCAAACCGCCGAACTCTTCCATATTCCGGGTGTGCGTTTTGGAAATGACCGAGCCGGCGCCCATGAAAAGAAGGGCTTTGAAAATCGCGTGATTCAAAGTGTGGAACAGCGCCGCCACGACCGCCAGGATCGCCAAAGTTTTCAGACCGGCCGATAAAAAGATCAGCGCGCTACCCAAACCTAACAAAATTATTCCGATATTCTCAATGCTGTGGTAAGCCAAAAGCCTTTTGATGTCGTGCTCGGTCAAAGCATACAGAACTCCCAGAAGCGCCGAGATCGCGCCGATAAGAAGAATCAGAATCCCCCACCACACCGGTGCGTTCGGCAAAATATCGATAAAGATCCGGATGAACATATATATTCCAGTTTTAATCATCACGCCCGACATCAACGCGGAAACATGCGTCGGCGCGGCCGGATGGGCGCCCGGCAACCAAATGTGCAACGGAATGATGCCGGCTTTCGTTCCGAAACCGATAAGCGCCAATAGAAAGATCGCGCTCTTCATCATTGGCGAAATGTTTCCGATGTTTGCCTTGATCACTCCAAAATCGAACGAACCGGTCGCACTGTAGAGAAGCAGAAAAGATAAAATGATAAAAGCGGTGCCGATGTGCGTCATGATAAAGTAGAGCGTTCCGGCCTTCACGTTTTCTTTTTCTTTGTTTTCAAAAATCACCAAGAAGTAGGAAGACAAAGACATCAGTTCCCAAACAATCAGAAAGAATAACAAGTTATGAGCCGATACCACCAGGAGCATACCAGCGATGAAAGCGTTGTAGAAAAATCCCAGCGCGCCGAGATTATATTTGCCGTAAAAATGTTTGACGTAGCCGAGGCCGTAGATCGAAGCCATTAACGCGATCAGTGAAATGACGAAAATAAAAAACGCGGACAGTTGATCCACGTTGAATGAGAAAGACAAAATCGGCAAAGTCGCCTTGAGATTGTATGCAAAAGTTGTTTTAGAAAAAAGAACATTCAAAGAAGAAACTAATCCGAGAGCCGCGGCCAAAATCGCCAGAGAATTTCCCCACCAATTGGCCAACCGGTCGTTTTTCCAAAAAGCCAGCGATCCGAAAGCGCCGACTGCCAGAAGCAGAAGAGCGATGAAAAAGCTGGATTGTGCTGATAACGCGAACATATTATTCGGATTTATTTTCTATTTGAATCAATAACTTCTAAAATTTTCAACAGATGGCAAAGGATAGTTTGCGGACTCGGCGGATCGCCGGGAATTTGGAAATCAACCGGAATCACCTTGCTCACGCCGTCCAGCACCGCATAGGAACCCTTGAAGATTCCGCCGTCGATCGCATCGTCACCCACCGCCACCACGATTTTCGGATCCGGCGTGGCTTCGTAAGTCTTGACCAAAGCATCTTTCATATTGCGAGAGACCGCGCCCGTCACCATCAGCATGTCGGCGTGACGGGGCGAAGCGACAAAATGCACGCCGAACCGCTCGACGTCATAAAAAGAATTGCCTAGCGCGGTCAGTTCCTGTTCGCAGGCATTGGTCGAACCGGCATCAACTTCCCGGATGGCCAGCGAACCCTGGAACAGTTTTTTGACTTTTTCCTCGATCTTTTTTCCGACCGCTTCCGCGTCGGCACAGCCAAAGGACTCGGCATCGATTACTGTCTTGG
>JAJYJP010000032.1:7388-9490 GCA_021789395.1 bacterium
CCTTTTCGCAGCATAATTTCCCCCGCTTTGAGAGAAGCGATATAGGCTTCATGATTGGGCAAGATCGTCACTTCTCCGTCCGAGACCGGCAAAACCGCCTCGTCGACCTCGTCTTCGAAAACGGTTTTTTCGGGAGTGACTATTTTAAATTTTATTCGCAAGCTCATAAAATTAATTTTAAATTTTCAATCTTAAATTTAAAATGAAATCTAAATGTCTAATGAAATCAAAAAATTTATTTTTTTATTTCATCAATAGAACCTTTCATATAAAATTCCTGCTCCGGCACGTCGTCGTAATCACCGGCCAGGATCGCCTTAAACGATTTGATCGTATCATCCAGCTTCACGTATTTTCCCGGCCGACCGGTAAATTGTTCGCCGACAAAGAACGGTTGCGACAAAAATCTTTGGATCTTGCGGGCGCGCGTTACGGTCAATTTGTCATCGTCGGAAAGTTCTTCCATACCTAGAATGGCGATAATATCCTGAAGATCTTTGTATCTTTGCAAAACTTGCTGAACGCCGCGCGCGACGTTGTAGTGTTCTTCCCCGACAACTTTCGGATCAAGGATGGTTGAATTGGAATCGAGCGGATCGACTGCCGGAAAAAGTCCCAACTCCGCCAGACTTCGCGTCAACACGACCGTCGAATCCAAATGACCAAAAGTCGTGGCTGGCGCCGGATCAGTCAGATCGTCGGCCGGTACGTACACCGCTTGCACGGAAGTAACCGAACCTTTCTTGGTCGAAGTAATTCTTTCTTGGAGTTTACCCATTTCTTCCGCCAAGGTCGGCTGATAACCTACCGCTGACGGAATGCGTCCCAAAAGCGCGGACACTTCGGAACCGGCCTGCGTGAAACGGAAAATATTATCCACAAAAAACAAAACGTCTTTGCCTTCGGCATCGCGGAAATATTCCGCCATCGTCAACGCCGACAAAGCCACCCGCTGGCGAGCGCCCGGCGGTTCATTCATTTGGCCAAACACCAGCGCCGTTTTATCCAACACGCCCGAGTCTTTCATTTCATGGTACAGATCATTTCCTTCGCGGGTTCGTTCGCCCACACCGGCAAAAATGGAATAACCACCGTGTTCCTGCGCAATGTTGCGAATAAGTTCCTGGATGATAACGGTTTTTCCCACTCCGGCACCGCCGAACAAACCAACTTTTCCACCTTTAACAAACGGGCAGATCAGGTCGATAACTTTGATTCCGGTTTCCAAAATTTCCGCTTGCGTCGACTGCTCTTCAAAGCTCGGCGCCTCGCGGTGGATCGGATCTTGGCGCGTCGCCTTCACCGGAGCGGAAATTCCGTCGATCGGTTCGCCCAAAAGATTAAACATTCTTCCCAAAATTCCCGCGCCGACCGGAACAGAAATCGCCGCGCCCGTATCCGTAACTTCCATACCGCGCCGCAAACCGTCGGTCGAACCCATGGCGACTGTGCGGACTTTGTTGCCGCCCAAGTGCTGGTGAGTTTCTAAGACTAACTTTTCCTTGCCGGAAATTTTAATTTCCAGCGCATTGTAAATTTCCGGCAGAGCGTCTGTAAATTCCACGTCCACAACCGGTCCGATGACTTGTGATATTTTTCCTTTATTCATAAAAAAATTTTTAAAAAATAATTGATAAAAATTAACTTTCTAATGCGGCGCGTCCAGCACTGATCTCCGCGATCTCCTGCGTGATCTTCATCTGCCTGATCTGATTATATACGAACGTCAAATCATTCTTCATATCCCCCGCCGCGTCGGTCGCGTTGCGCATCGCCATCATCCGGGCCGATTCTTTCGAAGCGTTCGATTCCAGAAGCGCGTGATAAATCTGCATTTCCAGAAGGCGCGGCAAAATATATTCCAAAACTTCTTGCGGACTCGGTTCGACTTTATATTCCAATTTTGCCTCTTCCAATCCGTACTCTTTCGCCAAAACATCCATCTCAGCAATTTCTTTTTCCAGCTCAACTTTGGAAATCGGCAAAAGCTGGCGGATCTTCGTTTCCTGATTGATCGCCGAAACGTAATCGGTATAGAAAATTACCACTTTGTCATATTTTTTGGCAATATAATCATCAATCGCGACCTTCGCCACCGCGCG
>JAJYJP010000033.1 GCA_021789395.1 bacterium
AAGTGTTAAGAAAGCAGGGCATTGGTGATAACGCTATAGTTTCTGAGTTTGAAATTTCAAAAGAAGCACTGAAAGATTATCGCGTTCGAAAAGAATACAATAATCCTACAAAAACCGCCGCTTAGGTGGTATTTTTTTACCTTGAAAATTTGAATAAGAGGAGGCATTTGTTATGACGACAAAAGAAAGAGAAAAGATAATTGAGGTTGGTCAACAATGTGCATGCAAGACGTGTCTGACAGGGAGATGTTTTAATAATTGCAACAAATGCAGTGAAAAAGGGAAAAAGAAAGACTGCAGCTCTTGTTATGGAGCTCAGAAATAAAATGAGCTCATGCCAAAAAAACAAAAATGGACCTTGATTATGAATCTATGATCGGGTCCGTTTTTATTGTCGAACGAAGCGAGAGAAGCGAAAACTTGTTTTCGTTTCTGAGCGAGTGATGACAACAAAGAGGTAAATACCCCGCGGCTTGCCGCGGAACTCGACAGAGTCCAGGGCTTGCCCTGGGGTAAATACCGATTTATTTTAAAAATTTTCTTGCTTCTTTTTCGATTTGCTTGTAATTTTTCAGCCAAAAAATTCTTTCGTCTTTTTGAAACCAGGTCATCTGGCGTTTGGCGTAATTTTTGATCTCTTGCAGAAGTTTTTCTCGCATTTCTTCCTTGGAAATTTTCTTCTGAAGATGGAGTGCAATCCATTTGTATTCCAGTCCGAAACTTTCCAAACGTTTCCAGCTTACACCCTGATCATGCAGTTTTCGAACTTCCTCAATCATTCCCAGTCCAAATCTTTTTTCCAATCTGACTTCTATGTGTTTATGTAATTTTTCTTTAGGTATATCGATTCCAATTTGTAATGCGTTATATTTCGGTTCCGATTTTATTTCTGGAACTTTTCCCAAAGACTTTGCGATTTCAATGGCACGGATGAGGCGAACTTTGTTTTTCGGGTCTATGCTTTTTGCTCTTTTGGCGTCTAACTTTTCCAACTGTTTAAATAAT
Organism: bacterium; assembly: GCA_021789395.1. Lineage (GTDB taxonomy): Bacteria > Patescibacteriota > Minisyncoccia > Moranbacterales > UBA2206 > JAJYJP01. The sequence goes on from JAJYJP010000033.1 coordinate 1,006, forward strand.
TCCCCGGATGATTTTTTCGAAAGTTTTTCTCGCAGTTTCCAATCCGGTTTTACTTCCGGAAATTCTACGTTGTCCACGATCGCTTTGATCCAAAAACCGGTGCCACCGCAGACGATCGGAACTTTGCCGCGCTTCAAAATGTCGGAAATGATTTTATCCGCTTTCTTTTTGAATTGTCCGGCGCTGAAACTGGTTTTGGGCGAAACGATGTCGAGCATCCAATGTTTGGCTAGTTTTTGCTCGGCTTTGGTTACTTTTCCAGTTCCGATGTCCATGCCTCGATAAATTTGGCGACTGTCGGCCGAGATTATTTCGCCATCAAATTTTCGGGCGAGCTTAATTGCCGCATCGGATTTTCCGGATGCGGTCGGCCCAAGGATGACAATGATTTTATCTTGTTGCTTCATCTTTTATAAAATTAGGACAATAATAATGCTGTAGCATAAAAATTGTCTTAATTTAATTTACCTTCGAGGTTCCATGCATTAGCTTTTATAATTTTCACATTCAAAATTTTTCCGACCAATCTTTTTTTCGCGGCTGGAATTTTTACATTTTTAAGCGTTCTGGTTTTTCCAAAATAAAATCCGTTTTCTTCTTTTTCGATCAAAACTTCCAAAGTTTTCCCGACATAGTTTTTATTATTTTCAGAAGTAGTTTTCTTTAGGATTTCATTCAAATATTTTTCCCGGCGGGCTTTTTCGGTTTTGGAAACGTTGTTTTTCATGTTCCAGGCGGCCGTGCCAGGTCGGGGAGAGAATTGGCCGAAATAGACCATGTCATATTCGGCTTTCCGCATCACTTTAGCCGATTCCTCGAACTGTTTTTTGGTTTCACCGGGAAAGCCGACGATGATGTCGGAGGTGATGGAAAACAATTTTCCCGGTTTATTTTTTTTGAAAGCTTTTTTGATTTTATTTACAATTTTCAAATAATCTTTGGAATTATATTTGCGGTTCATCCGGCGAAGTACTTCGTCCGATCCGGCTTGGAGCGGCAGGTGGAAACATTCGCAAACTTTTTTGCAAGATGTAACCGCTTCGATCATCTCATCATCAACATCTTTGGGATGATTGGAAACAAAAAGTATTCGAAAGTTTCCCGGAATAGCATCGACTTTTTTCAAAAGCTGGGAAAAATTAATTTTTCCGTCGTTGTACGAATTGACATTTTGTCCAAGCAGAGTTATTTCTTGGTAGCCTTTTTTAACAAGAGCTTTTATTTCTTTGATAATTTCCTTATGTGGGCGGGAAACTTCTCGGCCGCGGGCGTATGGCACGACGCAATAGGCGCAGAAATTGTTGCAGCCGGTCATGATCGGCACAAAGGCCTGGAAGTTATTGGTATATTTAGGATTGATGGATAGATAAGCTATGCTTTCTTGGATATGTGAAATTTTTTGTGCCGAAATTTTCAATTTTAAATTTCCAATTTCCAATAAATTTCCAATGACAAAATTTTCTAATTTTTCAAACTCATTGATTGGAAAAAACAGATCCACTTTGTCTTTCAATCTTTTCTGCACGTCTTTGCGATTGGCCAAACAGCCGGTCAGAATAATTTTACGTTTTGATTTTTTATCTTTGTGTAAATTATGTATTTGTCCATAAACCCGGTCTTCTGCCATCTGGCGCACGCCGCAAGTATTGAACACAACAAAGTTAGCTTCGTTAATATTTGAAGTTTCAGAAAGATTATTTTTTTCAAGATAAGCCGCAATGCGTTCTGAATCGGAGTGGTTCATTTGACAGCCGAAAGTTTTAATATAATATTTTTTCATAGGGTGATTATTTTTGACCCGTGATAATTTTCGTAGAAAATTATTTTACGGGTTGACAGCCGAAGGTTTTGATGTAGTATTTCATTAGTTATTTGGTAATAAAGGTATTCATTAGAATACTATAAAATAAAGTGAAAATCAAGGAGAATAGGAGGCTTGTATGAATTTTTATTTTGAGAGTAGGGGGTGGAGGAAAATTTCTTGGAAGAGGATGCTTGAGATATGTTCAGAGGAAATGGGCAAACTTTGTATTATTAGGAATGCTAATAATTCTATGAAGGTCGGCATATTATCCGCTTGCAATGTCAATGGTGTTGATGCAATTGTTGTTCGAGATGAAGAAGGGAATGAAATGATTTATCCAAAGGGGCATATTGTCGATATAGCTTTTCCCGATGCTTTGAAATTAAATAAATTAACAAATCTGATCACATAATTCTGTGGTTAAATATAAAAGGAGCTTGCGAAAAAACGCAGCTCCTTTTAAAGTTTTTAAACTATTTCTTCTCTTCAATTTCTTTCCTAATTTTTCCCACAAATTCATCTACTTTCATCACTTCTTGTTGTTTGTTGTTTCTTTTCCGAACCGCGACTGAGTCGAAATCCATTTCTTTTTGTCCGACGACCAGCATGTATGGAATCTTTTGTTTCTCTGCTTCACTGATGCGTTTGCCGAGCGTGTCGGCCGAATCGTTTATTTCAACCCGCACGCCGGCATTTTCCAATTCAATTTTTACCTTGCGCGCGTAGTCTCCAAATTTTTCTTCCGAGATCGGAATGATGACGGCTTGGATAGGGGAAAGCCAGATCGGAAGATTGCCGCCGGTATGTTCTATTAAAATTCCGATAAATCTTTCCAATGATCCGAATATGGCCGCGTGGATCATAACTGGAACTTGTTTACTGCCGTCTTTAGCGACGTATTCAAGTTTGAATCTTTGCGGCAATTGAAAATCAAGCTGAATTGTGGCTAATTGCCAGCGACGACCCAAAGCGTCTTTCATATCGATATCGATTTTCGGACCATAAAAAGCACCATCTTTTTCTTTTAATTCATAAACAATATTTTCTTTAGCCAAAGCGTTCTTGAGATCAGCTTCCGCTTTATCCCAAGTTGGAATTTCTCCTAGAAAATTATCCGGTCGGGTCGAAAGATAAAATTCGGGTTCGATAGCAAAAACTTTATAATATTCTTTAACCATTTTTAGTAATGTTACAATTTCTTCCTCGACCTGACTTTCCATGGCAAAAATATGGGCGTCATCTTGAGTAATTGATCGGACGCGCAAAAGTCCGTTGAGTTGGCCGGATTTCTCGTTTCGCATTACGCGACCAATTTCCGTGTAACGAATCGGCAGTTCTTTGTATGATCTTTGTTTAGTTTGGTAAATCTTGATGTTGAACGGACAGTCCATTGGTTTCAAACAGTAGGTTTCTTTTTCCACATCGAAATAAAACATATCGTCCTTGTAGTGGTCCCAGTGGCCGGAAGTTTTCCAAAGAATGCTTTTGGCCAGTTGCGGAGTTTGAATTTCTAAATTACCGTATTTTTTCCGGATAGATTTTCCGAATTTTTCCAGCTCGTTCCAAACAATCATACCTTTCGGATGCCAGAAAGCTGAACCGGGAGCTTCGGGGTGAAAAGAAAATAAATCCAGTTCTTTGCCTAATTTTTTATGGTCTCTCTTTTCCGCTTCTTCCAACATATGCAGGTATTCGTCCAATTCTTTTTTGCTTTCAAAAACCACCCCATAAATTCTTTGCAGCTGTTTATTTTTTTCGTCGCCTTTCCAGTAGGCGCCGGAAATTTTGGTAAGTTTGAAAGCTTCCTGGTCGATCTCGCCGGTCGAATCGATGTGCGGACCGGAACAGAGGTCGATGAAAGGACCGGATTTATAAACGGAAATTTTTTCGCCCGCTTTTTCCAAATCGGAAATAAGTTCAAGCTTATAAGTTTGTCCGAGTTTTTCAAAATCGGATTTGGCTTCCTCGGCGGAAATTTCGGCGCGTTCAAATTTATAATTGGCCTTGATAATTTCTTTCATCTTGTCTTCCAGAATCGCCAGATCTTCCGGAATCAAAGTCCGGGGCAGATCGAAATCGTAATAGAAACCGTTTTCGATCGCTGGGCCGATCCCGAATTTGGCGTCCGGAAACATCTGCAGCACCGCGGCGGCCAAAACGTGCGCGGCCGAATGGCGAAGAATTTCGAGTTTATTTTTTTTGTCCATAATTTTTAAAAATTAAAGTTAAATAAAAAAATGCCAAAAAATTAATTGACTTCGAGGTCCACAGGTCGGACGGTTCCACTCGAATTCCCATAATTTTTGGGCACTTTTTGCGCTGTTATCGCCAGTCGCTCGCGGAAACTCCATGGTTGGTAGCCACTTCGACGTTTCATATGAATTTTACAAGCCTGATTAATTATATTACAAAAAATAAGAATAAGTCAATCATTTGTAATTGTATTATGAACAAAGATAATATTTTAAAATTTATGATTAAGATCAAAAGAATTTATGAACCAGCTTCAAAGGAGGATGGCATTCGGATTCTAGTCGATCGGCTGTGGCCGCGCGGAATCACGAAAGAAAAAGCCAGATTGGACCTGTGGCTGAAAGATGTGGGACCGAGCGACGGTTTGCGCAAATGGTATGGGCACGATCCGGAAAAATGGCCGGAATTCAGGCGGCGCTATTTCCGGGAATTGGAAGGGAAAAAAGAGTTGCTGGACACGATCCGCGCGGAAGCCAAAAAGCGCAAAGTTACCTTGCTTTTCGGCGCTAAAGAAGAAAAGTTTAACCAGGCCGAAGCGATCAGGGAATATCTTAAGCAATACAGATAAACTGTAACCTTTTTGTTTTTTGGGTCGTATGAATAATGCGCGCGGGAAAGCCGCGCCTGAGAGGGGGTGAAAATATGAAAAAAACAACAAAAAGGGTAATTTTAGCATCCACGGTCCTGGGAGTCGGCCTGGTCGCTTCCAGCACATTTGCGGCAACTAATGGAGCTGCGGCTATTCAAGGAAAAATATCCGCCAACGACGGCAGTTCGCTGACTATCACAACGGTCAAAAATAAATCCATCAACGTCGCCATTGACGGTGCGACAAAATTGTATCAGAAATTTTTCGGGAAAACGGCGGTCTCCGATATGCAAAAGGGAGACAAAGTGCTTGTCCGCGGAAAATGGACGGATCAAAATCGTACCGCGATCGATGCCAAGGTGGTGATGGATATGTCGATCCAAAAACGCCACGCCGTCTTTCATGGGACAGTGCAATCCTTGACTTCAGAAGGTTTCGTCTTGCAGAGCCGCGGACGCGGGCAGCAAACTGTCACTATAACTTCTTCCACCAAGCTTTTTAATAAGGAGCGGAGCAGCATTACCGAAAACGATATTGCTGTTGGAAACAAAGTCGTAGTTGCCGGTGTTTGGGATCGGACCAATAAAACGATCGAGGACGCAACGTCAATCAGAGATCTTAGCTTGTAATAAATTAAATTTAAGATAGAAAAATAATCCCGGACATCCGGGATTATTTTTATTGTAATGAAATTTTAAAAAGCTTGCATCACGATTTCCGCGCTGATTTTTTTCAGTTCCGGTTCCAAATTTTCGGAGAATCTGATTCGGTAGGGAGTTTCCAGTTTTGAATTGTTAATCGTGAGATAGACTTTAGTTTCTCCCGAATCGCAATTATTGAAAACCTGCGAAAGTTTGCGCAGAATTTCCTGGCTGGCGTTGGCGCCTAAAGAAACATTTATTTGTTTTTTTACAACGGCGCCCTTTTTATTTTCATAATGGTCGTTGGCTTTGCGGGTGGCTATGATTCGTTTGAATTTTTCAAATTCTTCCTGGTCGATAACTTTGGCGTTATCGCAGAGCAACTTGAAATTGCCGTCCTTGTCGGAAATTTTTCCGCTGACCAAAACAACCCGGTCTTCTTCCCAGACCGAGCCGGTCGTTTCCAAAGTTTTCGGAAAGACCAAGATCTCGATCTTGTTGTCCGTATCTTCGATCATAACGAAAAGCATCGTCTGCTGATTTTTCAGAAATATTTTTTGGATTTTGGTGATGACGCCGCCGACGTTGATGTTGCGGCCGACTGTCTGGGCATTGATGTCTTTGATTGGCGTAGCCATTTTTTGGAAATATTCTTGGTACTCTTTGGTAGGGTGATCGCTGATGTAGAGTCCCAGCAGTTCTTTTTCCCAACTCAGACGTTCTTTTTTGGTAGCCGGTGCCGTTTCGACAAGCGGAATTTCCGGCATCGCAATTTCGCTTTCGCCGAAAAGGCTGCCCTGATTGGAATTTTGCATTTTTTGGAAATTTTTAGAATGCGCCAAAATATTTTCCATCGACGCAACAATTTGGTTCCGTTCACCCATGCCTTCCAGCGCGCCGACTTTGGCCAGCGCCTCGATGGATTTTTTGTTCAGATCCTTGGTCTGCACCCGTTCGACCAGATCGGTTAGCGATTTGAATTTGCCGTCTTTCTTTCTTTCCTCGACGATCTCGTGAGCGACATTGTGACCGACGTTTTTGATGGCATTGAGTCCGAAGCGGATGCGGTCTTTGCCGGTCTCTGGGTCGGTAATGACGGCAAACTCTTCGAAACTTTCATTGACGTGCGGCGCCAAAACTTCGACGCCCATCTCGCGGCATTCGGAAACTTCGATCGCGATGCGGTCGATATCGTCTTGGTCGGAAGTGAGCAAGGCGGCCATAAACTCGGCCGGAAAATGCGCTTTGAGATAAGCGGTCTGGTAACTGATCAATCCGTAACAAGCGGCGTGCGACCGGTTGAAGCCGTAGCCGGCGAACGGTTCGATAAATTCGAAAACTTTCTCGCCGATCTTGCGGTCGATGCCGTTCTTCACGCAGCTATCGATGAATTTTATCTTTTGTTCCTGGATGAGCGCGAAAATTTTCTTTCCCATCGCTTTGCGCAAGACGTCGGCTTCGCCCAAAGAAAAACCGGCCAAGTCGCGGGCGATCTGCATAACTTGTTCCTGATAGACTGCGACACCGTAAGTTTTTTCCAGGATCGGTTTGAGTTTTGGATGGAGGTATTTCACTTCCTTTTCGCCGTGTTTTCCCGCGATGAAATCGGGAATCCAGTCCATCGGCCCCGGGCGATAAAGCGCGCCCATGGCGATCACGTCTTCAAGAACTGTCGGTTTCAATTGTTTAAGGTATCTTTTCATGCCGGAACTTTCAAATTGGAATACGCCGGTGGTTTCGCCTTTCTGAAAAAGTTCATAAGTCCTTTTGTCATCGAGCGGAATAGTGTCGATGTTGATATCAACACCTCTGGTCTTACGGACGATGCGCAAAGTATTTTGGATGATGGTTAGGTTTTTGAGTCCCAGAAAGTCCATTTTAAGAAGGCCGATCTTTTCCACGAAGCTGGATTTGGTTGAGGAAGAATATTGGGTCACGGTGCCTTCGCCTTTGCCGGCGATGTTTTGGAGCGGGGTATACTCCGTCACCGGATCCTTGGTGATGACGACGCCGCAGGCGTGCATTGAGGCGTGGCGGGCGACGCCTTCCAGACGCTTGGCGCTGTCAATCAGTTTTTTGGCATTGGGATCGCTCGCATACAAATCTTTGAATTCTTTCACTTCTTCCAAAGCTTGTTCGATCGAAGAAAACATCGGAATGAGTTTGGCGGTCTTATCGCAGAAATCATATGGCAGTCCCAGCGCGCGGCCGGCATCGCGGATGGCAGCACGGGCGGCCATCGTTCCGAAAGTGATGATCTGCGCCACGTGGTCGTTGCCATATTTTTGGCGGACATAATTCAAAACCTCATCCCGGCGGTCGTCGGCAAAATCCGTATCGACATCGGGCATCGAGATTCTTTCCGGATTGAGAAATCTTTCGAAGAGCAGATCGTATTTGATCGGGTCCATGTTGGTCATGCCGATAAGATAGGAAACGAAGCTGCCGGCGGCACTGCCGCGGCCCGGACCGGTGACGATGCCATTATCCTTGGCCCAGTTTACGAAATCCTGGACGATTAAAAAGTAGGAAGCGAAACCGGTCTTTTCGATCACGCCCAGCTCGTATTCCATCCGTTGGCGATGGACATCGGTAACTTGGTCGCCGTATCTTTTTTGCAGACCTTGCTCGCACAGTTCGCGCAGATAGGAAAGGGGAGTGTGGCCGTCCGGCACGTCGAAATGCGGAAGCTGAGTTTCGCCCAGTTTGATTTCCAAATTGCATTTTTCGACAATCTCTTGCGTGTTGGAAATGGCTTCGGGTGTATCTTTGAAATGGTCGGCCATTTCTTCCGGACTTTTAAGATAAAGTTCAAAATCCATCAGATTCATTCGGTCTTTTTCATCCACTTTGCGGTTGGTCTGGATGCAGAGCAGGATGTCTTGGATACTCGCATCTTCTTTGTTGACATAATGGATATCGTTGGTGGCGACCAGCGGAATGTCCAATTTTTTAGAAAGTTTTATGAGCGCGTCATTGGCGACTTTCTGATTGACAAAATTCGGATGATGCTGGATCTCCAGATAGAAATTGCCTTTGCCGAAAATATCCAAATATTCCAAAGCCAGTTCCTCGGCGCGTTCCAAATTGCCCATAACGATGTTGGCGGGAATTTCACCTTC
>JAJYJP010000034.1 GCA_021789395.1 bacterium
TGTCGTTCGGATTCAGAAATATTGATAATTATATCGCAAAAGTAACCCTCGCTTTCATACCACTTTTTATGTTAATTCAACACACTATTTGTTAAAGAGCCCACAAAAACGTAAAAAGCGGACCCGGCAAAGACTTTGGTTTTCTTTCCGGGTCGTGTTCGATTAAGTAAGGCGACTAGGAGATTTGCCATAGTTCAAGCATTTCAGAATTGTTTCTCCCATCACTTCGCTTGCGCGACATGCAATCCACACAATATCGCTCCAATTGCCATTCCGCTCAGCGCCGCTCCAGCCAGGGCCGCCGTTCCGCCTTGCACCACCACATCTCCGTCGGTAGCGCACTTATTCAGAAAAGTTAAAAGAATTATTGAAAGAACAATCACTGTCTTCATTTTTCTCCTCCTCGGTATTTTTTATATTAAACAGAATATAGATTATTTATTTTCCGAAAGCTGCCGGATATTTTCATTCAAGCCGGGGATTTGTTGGGCAAAAACTCTGCCATCCGGCGTCTGGCAACTTGCCGGGGAAGATTTTAAAACAGGAAAACCGTCCCTCACGCACTGATCAAAACTGGAAATCGATTCGATATTTTTCCAAGAAAGACCGGAGATTATCAAACTCAAGACCGTTAGCGCAAAAACGATGCCCGCCAAACCCAGCAGATGCCCGTGGCTTATCGAGTCTTCCTGTTTCTTCTCTTTGTGCGTTTTTGTTCCGGGATGGGTATGATATTTTATTTTTTCCATTTTATTATTATGAAGATGAGTTCACTAATTTTATTGTAATATAATTTTAAAAAAAGAAAAGGCCTTGTTGTCCCGAATTATTTTCTAATTTCCAAATCACCTTTCACACATTCCATTCACTTCGCTTTATCCAATCATTGACCATAAAAACTGGCGATCAAATTGTTATATTGATCGACTTTTTGATTGTAAGCGGCGACTTGGATATCATAAACGTCCACTTCTTTTTTGTATTTTTCCAGCAAACTGTCGTATTTATCCACTAAACCGTTGTATCGGCTGATCTGATTTTTTTGCAGATATTTTTTCATCTCGCCGCTCCATCCGTTCAATTGGTCAGCGTCGCTCTCTATCTGTTTTTTTTCCGCCACAAGATTATCATACGCGTCGACGATCGCCTGTTTCAGGCCGGCGATCTCTTTGGTCGTGCTGATGGTCTGCGCGATTCCGGCATAAGTTTTGCCGGTCGTCTTCTGGAATATTTCCACCGGCCCCAACTTTTTTACATCGAAAGGGTTGGTCTGGCTTCCGCCGAAGTAGTTGATTTTTTGGACGCCCTCCGCTTGATTGGTCGCCGTATTCAGATCCGGAATCATCCCGATCTTATTGCCCGGCGTCGTCGTCTCCGCGTAACAATAGCCCGAACTGTAACTGGAATCTTGCGGCGTGCATTGGATGCCGATTGCCATGTGGTTTTCCGACTCATAAACGAAAAGCGCGGTGCCGTATCCCAATGCTCGCAGCAGCGAAGCGGCCAGAAAACTTTTATCGGAACAGACGCCCTTATCTTCGTACAAAGTTTCATAAGGATAATTGGCCGTGCCGCCCGTTCCCGACAGAATCACGTCGGCCTTGGCCGAGTCGTACGGAATCGATTGGACAAAAGCCATTACCAGCTCCACGATCTGGTCGTTCGTAAGGCCATTTTGTTTCCCCAGTGCCCGCAGATCCGAAGCGACTTTTTCAATCGTAGTGTCGCCGGGCGCTTCTTTCAAAAACATCCCGAAATATTGCTCCTTCCAATCGGTCGGCGGCGTCGATCCTTCATAACTGAAAACTTTCGGACTGGAAGCATAATAATCAAAATCCGACTGATAAAGAGTTTCGGTCAACTGATAAGTTTTTTTATCATAAGTCCATTTGTAAGTGATTGCTTTGGGATTTTCCGGCGCCGGAAAATTTTTAGCCAAAGCGTTGTGATCAGGAGCGACGATCCGCGCCACATTGGCGTACACCCGGCGGGAACCGTTCCAAAGCTGATCAAATTTTCCGCCTGTCTTAATCCAAACAACCAAAGCCAGAATCGCCGCAACAATAAGCAACTTGATTCCACCCGATAAAATTTTCCTGACTGTTTTCATAAGTTGGCTACATTATAGCATAGATATGAAAACCACCCCGTTTGGACGGAGTGGAAATATATTCCTATATTTTTTAAGTTATTATAAAACTGCTTCCTTGGCGGCTTTTGCCAATCTGAATTTAACGACAGTTTTAGCAGGAATCTGAATTTTTTCTCCAGTAGCCGGATTGATTCCCTGTCGGGCAGCTCTTTTCACTTTGACCATCTTTCCGAAACCAGGAAGAACAAACATTCCGTTCTTCTTGACCTCAGTGTAAGCAAGCGTGGTCATCGTGTCCAAAAGACCGGCGACATCTTTCTTGCTCATTCCAGATTTCTCAGCCAAAGTACTGAGAAGCTGCGACTTCGTCATTTTTGCCATATTTGTTTTTTAATGATTAGGCTTATTAACACTAGTATTATAGCAGGTTTTCACCAAGTCTCCAAGTGGAAAAATAAAATTAGTCAAGAGCCCCCGCCAGACTAAAGTTTTTTGTTGAATTCGTAAGAAGCCAATGCAATCAAGGCGACAATAGCCATGACGATAATCACGTAAACATAGAAGTTGCCGGTAACCAACGTATAGCTTAAATAAATGGCTGCGAAGGCGAATGGAATCTCCACAAGCAAAGTAGCCAAAAGATACCTTTTCACTTCATAGCCGATGATTCCCAACGTGTAGCTGGCAATTTCTGACGGAATAGCAAACCGAAAAAGCACTACCAGCCCAAATTGCGTCCCGGGAGAGATTCGTTTTTTATAATAATCGATTTTTTTAAAACTGTAATGGCGGCGAAAAAATTTTTCGCCAAAATATCTTCCCAAAGTATAGGCCAACAAACTGCCCAGAAACCAGCCGGCCAGTAGCATGAGAAATGTCATGAAGCTTCCCCACACTGCCACCGCCGGCGGCACGAGCGGCCAATTGCTGAAAGGCGAGATCAGGACCAGCAGTACGGAAATCAGGATGAATAAAATGATTCCCAAAACATCATGCGCCATCAGAAAACTGCTGATCGGTCCGATATAGCGCAAAAACTGTCGTTCCAAAACTGAAACGACGAACAAAAAAGCGGCCACTATCAAAATGAGGCCGATCGTCCGTAAAATAATCTTCGACGAGATTTTCATGCTTTAATTATAGCATGCTACATCATTTTTCCCATCTCTTTCGCCGGTTCCAGCATCCCGAACATTGTTCCTTCCGGATCTTTGGCGTAAACAAAATATCCTACTCCGGGAATTTCTCTGATTTCATCCATAACTTCCCCTCCGCTTCTTTGCACTTTCGCCACATAAGCTTCCAGATGATCGACACCGATCGTATTTACAGTCCTGTCCATCTGTTTCGTTTCATCTTTTTGGTAGATCGCCCCATTGATCCCCCGCTCTCGTTTAGGCCCCGCTTCGATCAACCAATATTGCTGATCTTGCCATTGTTTTATTTTCCAACCGAATACCTCGGCATAAAAGCGGCTTACCATTTCCGGATTTTCCGCCGGAATTTCAAAATGAATGACCTTCGGCATAATTTTTTCTTAATAGATTATGCCTTTAGTACATTCCAAACCTGAAAAGCCTTGCTATCAGTTCTTTGCGCATTGAATTTTAATCTCCAGTTGCCTGGTCTTTTCCAGAAATTCTCCCTCGTTTTTCCCTACGCTCAGCTGGACTTAAAAATTTTTCGTCATTTGTTTCTGCCGGCTCAGATTTTTTCTCATCAAAATCCGTTGTTTTTCTGTCTTTTTCCTTGGCCAACTCGCGCGCTTCCATTTCCACAGATTGAACTACAATTTTTTTAACTTTGTAGTTTCTAACTTCCAAGGCTTTTATGAGCAACCTTTCTAAATAATTTTTTCTCTCGCCACTGATATTACCGGCAAATTTTTTCACCAAGTCTAGAATATAATAAACTCCTAGCGTCCCCTCTTCCTTCACAACTTTCTCTATATAATTCGTAGTTTCTTCCTTGTCTAAAAATTCATCGATTTTTTCTTTTAAAATTTCTCCTTTCGTTTTTATCTTTTCCATCTCTTCCGTCTTCTTGTCGGGAACTTCAAAACGATTTATACTCCCGAATAAATTCATTTGTTCCTCGTAGCCCATAATTTTTGCCAATAATTATTACTGCCCTTATTTTACCCCAAAAACGAGTTTCGGCAAAAAAACTAGCTTAGCTTTTTAACTCTTGAAAACTGTAATCCTTAAAAATCACATCCATAAAATCCGAGCGAAGCCCTCCGTAACCGGCACTGGTGATCGGCGCGCCGCCGTATTTGTTTCCGTCATCGCGCGCCTCCAATGCCAATTGCCAATTGCCATTGTCATACGGATCGACAAAGAACCTGATCATTACCGACCCGTTGTCCAGGTTTTCCACCTCGCTCCGGATGCCGATCCATTGGTGCAGCGGAATAAGGTCGGGGTCGCTTTGTCGATCATATTTTCCGGAGAAAACCGGCTTTTCCGCCATAGTATAATATTCACTGTTGATTTTTTTCTTAATGACCGCCCGACCGTCCACGCGCAGTCCGGTGTAATAAAGGTTGTTTTGATCCTGATAGCGGTTAAAAAAGAACACGCCGTTGGATTCGTTGCGGTAGCCGCTTGAACTCAGATTTATTTTGTCAATGTTGAAATAGACTTGCTGGTCCAGATTTTTTCGTTCAGTCCGATTCACCAAACGAAAAATATTTTGCGGATAAAAGCCGCCGTCGGTATCGCGCGCATTGGTTTTGGCATAAAGCTTCTGCCAGAAAGAATTTTTCGCCAGACTGCCCAGGTTGGTGCTGAACATATCAGCGCCCTCCAGCATCACTCCGCCCGAACTGAGCCACCATTGCAAACTGGGACTATTTTTCATCGATCCGGTTTCCTGCAAAGTCTTTTTCACTTCAAACCGTTGAAATAAGAGGCTGGGTCTTGCTTTTTGAAAAAATAAATACGCCGCCATGGGCGCGCCGATAATGATTAGAAGCGAGACAAAAAAGGCTAGCCATTTCCTGGCAAAACTTCTTTCCTTCGGACTTTGCCCGATTTCTTTCGATCGACTGGCAATTTCTTTGGAACAGACGGAGTCAAAAGGAATCGGTCTGTTGTTTTTTTTCGATAAAATGGCCATATTAATTATTACAAAACCGGAGACTAAAAATTATTTCACCGGAAAAGCAGACGGCATTCCGACAACTTTCAGGTTCCGCACAACTAACGTTCCTTTGTGGGCCGGATCCCACATCTTAAAACCGATGCCGCCGCGGTCCAGCGCCGGATCAATTGTGCCGGTCAGCACTTGGGTTCCGTTCAAATAACAAGTAGCAGTATTTCCATTGACCTCTATCGCGGCGCTAACCGCGACGCCGGGAGTTATTTCATTCCATAGCCTGGCTTCGATGGTCGGCCGATCCTGTCCGTGAACTTTTTGTGATAACTCCACCGCATCTCCCGAAAAATCACAGGTGGCATAATCATCTTCGCCAATATACCGAGCAACCAGACTAAACGAATCGCTGCTCAATATTTCCGCCTTGACTGACATCAGATAATTTTTCCAGAGCGACGATCCGCTTAAAAAAGTCGAGGCGCTGTCATCGGAAGCAGTGGCTCCGACCAACATCTCGTTATTATCGATCCGACGACTGCCCCAACCCTCGAGCCAGCCATTATCTTTGGAAAAATCATCGGTATAATCCAAATTTTTGTAGCGGGAGTTATCCAGCATGCTCACGAGATGGGCGGAATCGATCGATGAATCCACTTCAATCCTCTTGGATATGGCCGATCCGTCGGCCGGATTGGCAACATAATCATTATTGCTCGCCTGGATGAAAGAAATCGGATAGATAGAACTCACGATGTTGTCCAATATGGATTGATCTTGCGGGAAATTGCTGGGATCCTGTCCATAATCGCCATAAGGGTACGCAAACGCCAGCACCGGTTTGACGCCCAATTTATTTTCCAGATCCAACTTTGCTCCTTCCAGATCGGTGGTTATTCTTTTTAAGTATTCCGGCTCCGTTTCCAGTTTATTTTTGCCGGCCAACCACATTTCGTTAGTCAAAAAATGGTTCCACTTTCCAGCGGAATTGACAGGCACGCTGCCATGGCCATTTTGGGTATGCGAGCCCATTTCCCAGCGCCCGGTCTTTATCATTTGCTGAAGCTCTTCTCGGGAAAGATGGAAAGGACTTGGACCGTCATCCATGGAAGCGCCCGTAATCACAAACATCGTGGCTTCGTAACCGACCGCCCGTAGGACCGGATCGCCGTTATAGAAACTATCCTTGCGTCCATCATCAAAAGTCAGCAAAAAAGATTTTTCCGGCAATTGCTTCTTGTTTTGGATAAACGCCAAATAATCTTCCATCGAGATGGTCTGCCATCCGGCTGCTTTCAGGGCGAACATCTGATTTTGAAAATCTTGCAGAGAAATATTAGTTCCGTCCGGCTTCCAGTTGGGATCAGTAATTATGCCGTGATAAACGAGTACCGGGATCAGTTTGGCGTCTTTTCCGTCGAGCGGAACCGGATCGCTTTTCTTATGTTGAGTAAACCAATTGCCCACCCCGCCGTAATTGTAATCGATGTAGGCAATTTCTGTTTTCAAATAATCCCACTGTAGCACCGCGTATTGCAGACGCAAATAATATTGGTATTTATTTTGCATAAGCGAAATTCCGCCGATCATCGCAAAAACGATCGCAACCATAACTAGAAGAAACATCGCCTTTGTCATTTTTAAATTTAATTCATGCATATTTAAAAGTATTTTGTCAGCGCGTTCCCCAGTTCCGGTCCTGGATGCGGACCGCCGCCCAGACTATCACAAAAGAAAGCACAAACATCGTAAACAGCGCCCACAGGAAAAGATACGGCCAATATTTATTATTCTTATCCAGATAGTGATAATACAGAGCCATGATGGCCGTGATGAGCAGTACACCCAGAACGTAATAAAAAGGGAAAGCATGAGTTGTAAGCGGCGTAAAAACCAAAGCGTCGAAAGCCATGATGGGCGTCAAGAAGGAAATGGCAATCAACGGCAAATAATAAAACGCGGTGACGAAAGGCTGCTTTTTAAAAATGAATCTGATCGTAAAAAAGAAATTGATGATCCAGGATTTTTTCCAGCGCAATTGTTGGACCAATAATTTCTTTAAATTTTCCGGAACGATGGTGTAAGCCTGGGCTTTGTCGTTAAAAACTGTCCGGCCTCCCCTTTTTAAAAGATGGCTGGTCAACGCCCGATCATCTCCCCAGGTAACCGGCTTACCCAAAAAGCTTTCCGCCAGCCAATCATAAAGAACCGGCATCACCGCGCTTTTCCGGTAAGCCGAGCAGCAGCCGCTGCAACAAAAAACCGTATCGTAGGTCGACTCGGCCGCTTTCAAAATTTGGAAAGACATAAAATAATACGCCGCTTGCATTTTGGTCAGAATATTTTTGTCGGCGTTTTGCGGTTCGCCTGAAGCGCAAACCGCCGAGACTTGCAGATTCTGAAAAGGGTCGACCAACTCACGGAAAGACATCGGATCCACCGAACTGTCGCTGTCCATCTGGATGATGATTTCGGCTTTGGATATTTTAAAGCCGGCCGCCATCGCCCACCTCTTTCCTTGATTTTTCGGCCAGTTAACTACGCGCAGGTCAGGATATTCAGTTTTTAATTCCGCAAGGATCCGCATTGTCCCGTCCGTACTTCCGTCATTCACTACGAGCACTTCTAACTTCTCCCGCGGATAATTTACCTCGAAGCATTTAGTTACGGTATTCCTGATGTCCTTCTCTTCGTTCTTGCACGGAATCACGAAAGCCACCCTTGGCTCATAAACTTCCGCGTCCGTCGAAGTCTTTCCAACCAGACTGCCGAAAGATTTTTTATAAAACATGGCGGAAACTATCCGAGAAAGCTCGAAAGCGGTCACAAAAATCGCGTACGAAAAAACCCAAGGCTTGAGCTGAAAATTGGCAGTAGTCTTAGACTTAAGCAGGATCAAAAAAAACAATAGAATCGCTCCAATCGCTACGATCCCCGCCCGATAAATAAAATCTTTCAGCGCGCGAACCAAACGTCCGGCAGATGCCATGCTTTGAGAAACTGCTTTGGCTTGCGTCGTGTTCATAGCCCCAAGTATTAGCAAGATTAGAAATTCACCTGCAAAAATTCGGTGAAATATTTTTAAACTAATACCATCGGAGAGAGCGTTTTCTTCAGATTGCAAAACAAAAAAACCGCTCGCTGATCGAAACGGTTTTTTTTGATTAACAAAAAATTAAACCAGTCGGACGGTTATTTTTTCGTGCTGATTCCGAAGATCTTATAAGGCAAGCAAAAACCGACGATGGCTGTGAGAACCAGAATGATTCCGACGATGTAAGCAATTACCGATAACACGCCCGTAAAGACCGCGTAAGCAAGATAAAGGATTATGATGCCCAGGACCGCCCGAATCCAGCGATCCATTGTGCTTTCATTTTGTTTCATAGATTTTATTTTATTTAATTATTAATTATTTTTAAGTGATTTTAATTAAATCACAGATTAGTGCTAAAATAAAGTAAAAGGTCGATTAAACTTTTCTTCTAAATTTTAGAACTAATCTATGACTATTAAAAAACAAAAATTAAAACCAAATTGTT
>JAJYJP010000035.1 GCA_021789395.1 bacterium
CAAGATACTCGCTTAGATAGCGGGCAAAGATATCTTTTTTAGTAGTCATATTCATAATATGACTACGGTAACCCAATTTTGAGCTATCCAGTAAACCCTTGGTAACAGTTTTTATGAGCTAAGAGGTTTTGTTGACTTAATAGGAAACTTTGGTTAAAATTGAAAGCGTGTGTTTTTAAATTTAAACTAAATAAAAAATGGCAGAAAAAATCATTATTGGCCTGATCGGAGAATCGGGTTCTGGCAAAGATACGGTGGCGAATTATCTTAAAGAAAAATACAACGCCAAACTGATGCGCTTCGCTGATCCGCTCAAGGAAATTCTGCACATATTTTTTGATAAAATTTCACGCGAGGACCAACAATGGTTGGCTTTGCAACTCAGGGACAGGTTCGGACACGATATTTTTCCCAAGGCGCTCAAAAGGAGAATTGACAATGAAACGGGTTTGATCGTGATAAATGGGATCAGGTTTTGGGAAGATTACGAATTTATCGAGAAATTCGAAGCCGGCCATACGATTTATGTGACGGCCGACCAAAAAATGAGATGGGAAAGATCGATCAAAAGGAAAGAAAAGACAGATGACGGCGTAAGTTTTGAAAAATTCCAAGAGATGGAACAGGCGGAAACGGAAGTGCTGGTGCCTGAAATCGGGACGAAAGCCGATCACATAATCCGAAACGAAAAAGATTTGGACTATCTTCTGGCCGAAACGGACAGGATTATGTCTGAAATTAGAAAATGAAATCGAGCGGGGGTCAAGCCCTCGCTTTTTTTGACCAAGAAAATAAAAAAATGTACAATAAAATAACTATTAAGATACTTTTATGGAAAGAAAAATTATTGCTATTCTGGGACTTCCTGGTTCTGGTAAGACGGAAGTCATAAATTACTTGCAGGAAAATTACGGTTGGCCGAAAGTTTATTTTGGCGAACCGACTTTTGATGAAATAAAAAGGAGAGGCTTGGAGATAAATGAAAAAAATGAAAAATTGGTGCGAGAAGAGTTGCGTGCGCAATTTGGGAAGTTATATTACGCCGATGAAGTGATTAAAAAGATCGAAGCCATTCAAAGTGTTGAAAATATTTTGGTCGAGAGTCTTTATATGTGGGATGAGTATTTGAAATTTCGCGAAAAATTTGGAAATAGTTTTATCGCTATCGCGGTATATGCTTCGCCGAGGGTCAGGCATGGCAGACTGCTGAACCGGTTGGAGCGTCCTTTATCCGAGAGTGAAGCGTGGGCTCGCGATAAAGCGCAGATTGAATTTCATAATCAAGGAGGACCGATCGCCATGGCGGACCATATGATCATAAATGAATCATCCAGAGAAGAATTGCATCAAAAGATCGACGAAATAATAAAAAATTTAATTTAAGAATATGATCCTGTCGGACAAAGATATCATCAAAGAAGTTAAGAACGGGGGAATCACAGTCAAGCCGTTTAACAAAAAATACGTCCAGCCGGCCAGTGTTGATTTGCATCTCGATAAGCAATTTATGGTTTTCAATACAGTCGAAAATTTTGTGATCGATGTAAAGGAGCCAACCAAAAAACTGATGAATAAGGTGGAGATCGGACCGAATGATTATTTCATCTTACATCCCAGAGAATTTGCTCTGGGCCTGGTGTTGGAAGAAACTGGTGTTTCTGATAAATTCGTCGGAAGACTGGAAGGAAAAAGTTCTTTGGGCCGGATCGGTTTAATCATTCACACCACAGCCGGCTATCTTGATCCGGGCAATTCTTTAAAAATGACGCTGGAGCTTTATAACGCCGGACCGCTGCCGATCAAGCTTTATTATAAAATGCCGATCGCTCAAATGGCTTTCGAGGCGCTTTCTTCGCCGTGTGATAAACCGTATGGATCAAAGGGCTTGAACAATAAATATTACAAAGACATGGAGGTTAAAGCTTCTGAGATGCATAAGAATTTTTAGGCATTAAAAAATTTAAAAATAAAAAATATGAAACAATATCTCGAGCTCTTGCAAACGATAAGAGACGAGGGAGCTTCCAAGGACGATCGGACCGGCACAGGAACGATCAGTAAATTTGGGTACCAATTGCGGTTTGATCTGAATAAAGGATTTCCTTTGGTAACGACCAAAAAAGTTCATTTAAAATCGATAATTTATGAATTACTATGGTTTCTTAAGGGCGATACCAATATAAAATATTTAAATGACCACGGCGTCACGATCTGGGATGAATGGGCGGATGAAAATGGAGATCTGGGACCGATATATGGCAAACAATGGACGGCCTGGGAAGGGAAGGATGGCATCAAGATCAATCAGATTGCGGAAGTGGTAGATATGCTAAAAAATAATCCGACTTCCCGCAGGATCATTGTCAGCGGTTGGAACGTGGCGGATTTGCATAATTTGATCAAAGGCAAAAAGACCGCGCCGCCGCCTTGCCATACGCTTTTCCAATTTTACGTCTCGGCTGATAATCGATTATCTTGTCAACTTTATCAAAGAAGTGCTGACGTATTTTTGGGTGTGCCTTTTAATATTGCATCGTACGCGCTCCTGACTATGATGATGGCGCAAGTGTGTGATTTGAAGCTGGGAGAATTCGTGCATACTTTCGGCGATGTGCATATTTACAAGAATCATATCGACCAGGTCAATCTGCAGCTTTCCCGGGAACCGCGGCCGTTGCCGACCATGAAAATAAATCCGAAGGTTAAAGATATTTTCGGCTTTGAATACGAAGACTTCACATTGGAAAATTACGATCCGTATCCGGGCATCAAAGCGCCGATCGCCATTTAAATTATTATGCAAAAACCTATTCTGAGTATAATTTGTGCTGTTTCTGAAAACCGGGCGATTGGAAAAAACAATCAGTTGCTTTGGCATATTCCCGAGGACATGGCTCATTTCAAAAAACTAACTATCGGTCACGCTATCATAATGGGAAGAAAAACTTTTGAATCGATCGGCAAGCCTCTGCCCAATCGAACAAATGTAGTTATCACTTCCGATCCGGATTATTCGGCCGAAGGAACCATTGTCGCACACACGATAGAAGAGGCGATCGAAAAGGTGAAAGAAATCGAAAAGGAAGAAATTTTCATCATCGGCGGAGGAAAAATTTATGAGCAGACCATCGATCTGTGCGATAAATTGTACCTGACGGTTGTGGAAGGAAAATTTGAAGCGGATACTTTTTTTCCGGATTACTCGAAATTCAGTGTTGTTAGCGAAAAAAGAGGTGCTGATGAAAAATATAAGTATAAATTTTTAGAATTAACAAGATAATGAAAACAAAAAAAGGAAAATTTATAGTGATCGACGGCACGGACGGCAGCGGCAAAGCCACTCAAGTTAAACTCTTAGTTGAAAAACTGAAAAAAGCTGGAAAGAAAGTGAAAACGATTGATTTTCCCCGTTACTACGATAATTTTTTCGGAAAGTTCGTCGGAGAATGTTTACGCGGAGAATATGGTAATTTTTTGGAAGTAAATCCCTACATAGCTTCGGTCGTTTATGCGGCCGATCGTTGGGAATCTGGAGAAACAATAAAAAAATGGTTAGCTCAGGGCGATATAGTTATTGCCGACCGCTACGCCAGTTCCAATCAGATTCATCAAGGTGGGAAAATTAAGAATGAAAAAGAAAGAAAAAAATTTTTAAATTGGTTGGAAAAAATGGAATTTGAAGCTTTCAAAATTCCAAAACCGGACGCTATTATTTATTTGAATGTTCCAGTGGATATCTCGCAAAAATTGCTAGAAGAAAAAGCCATGAAAGATAAGAAAAAATATCTTAAAGGAAAAAAAGATTTAGCCGAAAGTAGTCCAAAGCATTTGGAAGAATCGCGAGAGAGTGCAATCAAATTGGTGAAAAAAAACAATAGTTGGGTTAGCATTAATTGTGTGAGGAGGGGGGATTTGATGTCTCGCGAGGAAATAAGCGAAATTGTTTTTAAAAAATTATCGGAACTTATATAAATGAAAATCCAAGTTCAAAAACTCCGTCCCGATGCCAAGATTCCCGCTTTTGCCCTCAAAGGCGATGCGGGGATGGATCTATTTTCCGTCGCAGATGTAGTACTTAAGCCAGGAGAGCGAATATCTTGTCCGACCGGAATCGCGATTAAGATTCCGGACGGCTACGCGGGACTCATATGGGACAAGAGTGGTATTTCCCATAAATTTGGAATCAAAACTATAGGCGGCGTTTTTGACAGCAACTACACTGGAGAATATTTGATCGGACTCATCAATCTTGGCCAAGAAAATTTTGAAATAAAGAAGGGCCAAAAGATTGCCCAGGTGCTTTTTCAGAAAGTGGAGACGCCGGAAGTGGAAGAGGTGGAAGAATTAGAAAAAACGAACCGTGGTGCAAGGGCTTTCGGGAGCACCGGCGTTTGACTTGATTGGAACAAATGTTTTAGATAAAATACATAGTGAATGAAAAATTGGAATAAAAAATTTATCAGTTCAGTTCTTGTGGTCGTGGTGTTAGCTTTGGTGAGCGGGGTTTGCTCAGGCATGTTCGTCATGCCGGCGCACGCCAGCGGCAATATGAATGTTGCGAGTCAGGGCATGAGTCATCAGAATAAAACTGCTTTTCCGTGCTGCACTGATCGAGATGGCATTACTCATAATTTCGATGTTCCGGCTTTTCATAAAAACCAAAACAAATTAATTTCTCTTGAAAATATTGCCCTCTTTGAACCTTCTGTTATCAAAAAAAATCAATCGATTAATTCTTTCCATGCTTCCGATCCGCCGTCTGGATCCGGAACGATATCCGTTATTCATACGATCAACAAAAAAGAATAACTTTTTCTACTTTATCGGTGTAATTAATTAAGTAGAAATTTTTACAATGGGCAAAAAAATAACAGTTCCGATCAAAGGGATGCACTGCCATTCCTGCGAGATGCTGGTGGAAGATAAACTTTCCAAAGTGTCCGGAGTCAAAAAAGTCAATGTTGACTACCGGAAGGGTCAGGCGGAAATCGAATGCGAGTCCGGCTTGAATCAAAATCAAATTAAGGACGCGGTGAATGCTGCCGGCTATGTGGTCGGCAAAGACGAAAAACCGTCGTTTTTGAGCAAAAATCTGAACGATTACAAAGACCTGGGTTTCGCGGTGGCGGCTTTGTTGGCGATCTATTTCGTGCTGGCGGATCTCGGCTTGACTCACATCAATATTTCCACTTCCAATCCGTCCGGCCTGTCGGTAGTTCTGTTGGTCGGTCTGACGGCGGGAGTGTCGAGTTGTATGGCGCTGATCGGCGGATTGATCTTGGGAATTTCAGCGAGCCACGCGGAAACGCATCCGGAAGCGACGACGCTCCAGAAATTCCGGCCGCATCTATTTTTTAATCTGGGCAGGGTGTTGGGATTCGGTCTCTTGGGCGGAATTTTGGGCGCGGCCGGTTCGGCTTTGCGATTGTCAGTTACGGCTAACGGAGTAATCACAATTTTAGTCGGTCTTTTGATGCTTATTCTTGGTTTCCAACTCATCGGAATTTTTCCCTGGCTCAATGTGACCAATCGGTTCGCGCTGCCGAAAAAATTAGGAAGGATGTTGGGCATCAAAGAGACGAAAGAATACGATCATTGGCACACGGCCGTCCTGGGTATGCTGACATTTTTTTTACCGTGCGGCTTCACGCAGGCAATGCAAGTTTACGCTATCAGTACCGGCAATTTCGTTTCGGGCGCGCTGGTGATGGGAACATTTGCATTGGGAACGGTGCCGGGACTTCTGAGTGTCGGCGGACTGACTTCGGTGATCAAGGGATCGTTTTCCGGAAAGCTTTTTAAAGTCGTAGGTTTGGCGGTAATTTTCTTCGGATTGTTCAATATGCATAACGGATTTACACTGACTGGCTGGAATAATTTAACTTTAAACAGTTCAAACAGTTACGTCGCTAAAAATTCTGATCCGAACGTCCAATTACAGGACGGCGTGCAGGTGATCCATATGACGGAAAGTGCCAGCGGCTATTCGCCCAACGTCTTCACGATCCAAAAAGGGATCCCGGTCAGATGGATAATTAATGCTACCGATCCTTATTCCTGCGCGAGCGCCGTCGTTTCGCAACAGCTCGGCATCGATCAGCAGCTGAAGCCGGGAGAAAATACGATCGAGTTCACGCCGAAAGAAACGGGAAGTATTAGTTTTTCCTGCTCGATGGGAATGTATACCGGAGCGTTCAATGTGGTGGATGGCGGAAGTACCGCGTCAGAAAGCCAAGCTTCGACGCAAAATTCAGATTCAGACGGTTCCGGAATCTGTAATATTCAGAGCAACGGCAATTGCGACAACTAGTCAACTGGTATAGCATAAAAATAATAATTTATTAAAATTAAAAAGTTATGAGCACAAACAAATTCAAACTTAACGGACTCCATTGTCCTTCCTGTATCAAGGTTTCCAAATCACGGATCGGGAATATTCCGGGCGTAAAAGAAGTAAACATCAAGGACATCGGCGGCGAGACGGAAGTGGTGGCTGACCGGGAGATTAGCGCGGACGAGATCCAGGAATCGTTGAAAGACACCGGCTACACGGTGGAAAAATAAAATTTATTAAAATTTATGTCTAAAAAGCTTACTTTAAAGATAACCGGCATGACCTGCGCCAGTTGCGCTCTTAACAATGAGGACGAATTGAAAAAGGCTAAGGGTGTCATCAGTGCCAACGTCAATTTCGCTTCCAAAAAAGCGCTGATTGAATATGATGAAAATTTGACCGACGAAGAGGAATTGCGGAAGGTGGTGATCGCGAATGGTTATGACGTGGAGGATGATGGAATGGTAATGGCGCATAGAGAACACGCGATGAAGCACGCCGGCCATATGCATAACGGTGAGCATATTCATGAAGAAGATCCGGCCAAAGATAAAAAAGCGGTCATCGAATCGGCTATTTTGAGCGTGCCGCTGCTGGTGCAGATGTTTGTTTCGCTCAAGACGGGAATTTTGATCGACGGCCTCGACCTGATCGAATGGGTCAATCTGGCGCTGGCGACGATTGTGGTTTTCTATTTCGGCTGGCGCTTCCACAGAATGGCCTGGAAACAGGCGAAACGTTTCAAATCCAATATGGACACCCTGATTTCTATGGGAACGCTCGTAGCCTATTTTTACAGCCTCTGGGCAATTCTGACGGACCATCAAGCCTATTTCGAGTCGGCCGCCTTTATTGTCACTCTGATTTTACTCGGCAAATATTTCGAAGCTTTGAGTACCGGCCGGGCGGGTGCGGCGATGCAAAAACTGATGGAACTAGGCGCCAAGAAGGCGCGGGTCATCATCAACAATGAAGAGCGAGAAATAGATGTGGAAGAAGTGCGGGTGGGTGACGTTATGCTGGTTAAACCGAGCGAAAAAATTCCATTGGACGGTATGGTGATCGAAGGCGAGTCGAGTGTGGACGAGTCGATGCTCACGGGTGAATCGTTGCCTGTGGAAAAGAAAATCGGCGCGCAAGTTTTTGGCGCGACCATTAATGAAGACGGCGTTTTGAAAATCCAGGTGCGGCAGACCGGCGAGGGGACCATTCTGGCGCAGATTATCAAGACCGTGGAAGAGGCGCAGGGTTCGAAAGCGCCGATCCAAAAATTAGCCGACAAGATTTCCGGAATTTTTGTTCCGACTGTCATCACGATTGCCGCACTGACTTTTCTGGGCTGGTATTTTTCGACGCATAATTTTTCCCTTTCAATCATCAACGCGGTGGCGGTGCTGGTGATTGCTTGTCCGTGCGCGCTGGGCTTGGCGACGCCGACCGCCATAATGGTGGGAACGGGCATTGGTGCGCGGGAAGGAATCTTGTTTAAGAACGGCGAGAGTTTTGAACGAGCCAAAGCCATCACGACGGTCGTTTTTGATAAGACCGGAACGCTGACCAAAGGCGCGCCTACGGTGCACAAAATTATTTCTAGTCCGGAAACTAATTTTGAAGAAACGAAAGTTTTGAAAATCGCCGGCTCAGTTGCCAAAAATTCCGAACATCCTTTGTCGAAAGCAGTGGCGGCTTATGCTCGGGAAAAAAATGTCGAACTGGCGGATTTTTCCGATTTCAAAGAATTGAAAGGCCGCGGCGTGGCGGCGGTCTGTCCGACGCACAAACTGCAAGTACTGATGGGCAACAGGAAACTTCTGGAAGAAAATAATCTGGACACGAAATGGGCGGACGAAATTCTTACTGACGAATCGCTGGGAATCGGCACGCGTCTGTTTGTGGCGCACGGCGGAAAAGTCGTGGGTGCGATCATCGTGGCGGACGAACCGCGCGACGAATCGAAAAAAATCATTTCCGATCTGAAAGCGATGGGACTTAAAGTGGCGATGCTCACCGGTGACAATCAAGCGACGGCCCGAGCGATCGCCAAAGAATTGGGAATCGAAGATGTGATCGCGGAAGTTTTGCCGTCGGAAAAATCGGCTGAGATCAAGAAGCTTCAGGAGAAAGGGGAGAAGGTGGTTTTCGTGGGCGACGGCATCAACGACGCGCCGAGTCTGGTGCAGGCCGATCTGGGAATAGCGATGGGCAGCGCGACTGACATTGCCAAAGAAGCCGGGCAAATTATCTTGATGCAGAACAATTTGGAAAAAGTGGTGGAAGCGGTCCGGCTTTCCAAAACGACTTTCCGGACGATCCGGCAGAATTTATTTTGGGC
>JAJYJP010000036.1 GCA_021789395.1 bacterium
CCGCGCAAAGAATTTTTAGAAAAAAGCCGCCGGCTGTTTCTGGAAAAGTTTGAAGAACAATTTCCCGACGCGTATATCCACAAAAGCCGCCATACTTTACGCTATAGCTTTGCTTCAGCCTTGACCCTTCTGACGATGAGCGGCGGCGCCATGGTTTATGCCAACCAAATCAACGTGAGTCCCGATCATCCGCTTTACATTTTCAAACGGGCAGGCGAATCTATCCAGTTGCAATTGGCTCCCAAAGACCAGGAACCGCTATTAAATTCTGAATTTGCCCAGAGGCGCGCTTCGGAAATCGAAGAAATAACAGCCAAAGACGAAAGCGCCGAGAAAGCTAGCGTTGAGAAACTGAATAATGACTTTAATAACCAGTTAGGCAAGGCTTTTGATAAATTCAAAGAAGCGGACCAAGACGGAGACATTAACCAGTCAGATGTGGCGAAGTTTTGCCAATCTATTTCTAAAGCGATTAAGGCGCACGCCGAAGCTGTTTCGAATTATCCTCAATATTCGGACGATTCTAAAGCCACGGCGCTGTTTGATGCCACCTGCAAAAAGACGGATGATTCTAGCAAGGTAAAAAAATATACATCATCAAAAGATAAAGGCTCCAGAACTTCCAAGAAAAACGACTCGGAAAAAACGTCCAAAGGAGAAAAAGAATGAACCAAGACCAAGCAAGATTCCTAGTCAATTTTTCTTTTCAGTTGCAAGTATTCCTTCCAAGTCAAACCGACTACCGCGATATCTAACAAGGTGAGAAACAACAGAAAGAGCGAATGGTCATAAAAATAACGGTAAAACTGATAAACACCGAAAATAATAAAGAGTAAAATTGCGGCCGGGTAAGCCCGGATTTTTTCTTTCCAAAGAGCCACGACCAGACTCGCTTTCACTGTCCCATGCAAAAGCAGATAAACGGCGGCAAAAATTTGGGAACTGGCAGAAAGATTTTGAGCCGCCCGCACCAAAAAATTGGCGATGAGATCGTGCGGATCCGTACTCAGTTCGTGCTGCGTCAGAACAAATACGACCGCATTGACCAAAGCCGGACTCGCCAGCCAAAGCAAGGTTCCGCCGATCATTTCCAAAACGCCGTCTAAACCTTTTAGAAATATCCCGATCCGAAAAGTTTGGTGCCATATTTTTTCTTTGCCTGGCATAACCTGTTTCATACAATCTTTCCGACGATTTATTGTTTTCCTAAAACGTTATCTTGATTGAATTTTTGATAGTAGTAGCTCACATTATTGATCCAAGTAAGTACGCTCGATCGATCCTGGCCAGAGCAGGTGTAGCCGCATTTCCAGACCACCATCTTATCCGGCGTATTCAATTTTTCCTGATTGATCAATTCACTGATCCTTTTGGCTACGGTCGTCACCGCCTCTCTCGGACTAGCAAAGCAGCTATGGCCGCCGCTTCCTACCGGATTGATTCCTTTGAATCCCCAATAATTGTAGCAGTCTTTACCGCGATAGGCCGGGGCATGCAATCCCCAATCGCTTTCCTGCTTGGCAATACTCACTAAAAATGCCGCCACCATCGGTTCCTGCCGTGAAATGTAGGGCACCATCGCCGCGATCGGATAGCCTTTGACCATTACGGAAATATCTTGTTCAAGATGGGAACTATTGGTGATTTTCATCACGATTGCCTGATTATCATCATTGATTTTCTTATTGATCACTACCACAAACGCTCCGAATGACAATAAAAAAATAACTGCCGCGACCGTCAAATAACGTTTCGCGCGTTTCGAATGCTTGCCTAATATTTCGACATGCTCTATTTTTTTGAACTTCTTTTTTATTTTAAGCCTGGGCTTCTTCATTGCTCTTTTATTTTACCACGGATTTTTTTCTTAAACATCGTTTCACGCAAGTTTTTCGATGCGGACACCGACCAGCCGGATCAAACGACGCCGAGGATTTTCCCGCCGATCTGTAAAAGGCATCAGCAATTTGATGGCTTCGAATTCCAGCTCCCGGAGAGATTGGGTTGGTTTTTTCAGCGTATGGGAACGCGTTTTGGTTTCGAAATCGGCAAAGCGGACCGTCAACACTACTGTACGAAAATCCGAAAATCCTTCTTCCGCAAGCCGGCCAATGATATTCCGGCACATTTTGCGGATCATCCGGACGATAAAATCAAAATCCAAGGTATCCTCTTCGAACGTTTCTTGTTCGCCGACCGATTTGATTTCATATTCTTCCGTGATTTCGGAGTCATCCCGACCGCGCGCCCGTTCGAACATTTCCGCCCCCCATTTGCCGAACATTTCTTCTAACTCTAACTTGGAAAGTTTTTTCAAATCGCTTACCGTAAAAATATTTTTGCCACGCAAAAAAGTTTCCGTCTTCGGACCAATGCCGGGAATTTTCCGCACCGGCAGTGGAGAAAGGAAACTCTCCGCCTCATTCTCTCGGACAATCGTCAGCCCGTCCGGCTTTTGAAAATCAGAGGCGATTTTTGCAACCAGTTTGTTGGGGCCGATTCCGACCGAAGCGGTCAATTTTTCTTTGTCATTAATTTCTCTTTTCAGTTTTTTGGCAATCTCTTCCGCCTTTTTGTAAGAACCGGCAAAACTCAGATCGAAATAGGATTCGTCGATGCTGGTCTCTTCCACCCGCTCGGCATATTTCCTCACAATTCCTGCTACGCTCCGCGAAACTTCCGCGTATTTCTTAAAGTGCGGCTCAACAAAAATCACCTCGGGTTTTCCTTCCCGTTTGGCCCGCTCGGAAAGCTGCCAGGCTCGGGAAATCGGCAACGCCGAATGTATCCCGTACTTGCGCGCTTTATAATTGGCGGTAGACACCACTCCCCTTCCCCGTCCTTCCTTGGGATCGGACCCGACCACTACCGGAAGACCTTGGAATTTTTTATGGTCGCGTTCCTCGATTGCCGCAAAAAACGCATCCATATCAATGTGAGCAATAATTCTCATGTGTAACGAATTTATAAGTTGACCCGTATTGATTTATACAAAATTTAATTAATTAATCGTACTCTAAAAAACCAGATTGTCCCAAGACATTGAAATATCGCAAAACCGCTGGATGTAATAAAGATGAGTAATAATTTATTCGATTTAATGTCCTCCCAAGGCCGTTAAATCCAGCAAACATATGCTTTGGACAATCTTTGCGATTCTTCTGGTCCTTTGGCTACTGGGAATCGTAACCGGCATCACCCTGAACGGCTACATCCACATTCTCTTGGTGCTGGCCGTCATTGTTTTGATTATAAAACTTTTTCAGGGAGGGAGTACAGCTAAATAAAACTTATGGCTATTACCAAGAAAAAAAGTAAAATCAGCAGACGAGGATTTGCTTCGATGAGCGCCGAGAAGCGGAGAAAGATTGCCAGCAAGGGAGGCAAGGCCGCACATGAGAAAGGCACGGCTCATGAATTTACAGTCGAGGAAGCCAGAAAGGCCGGACGCAAAGGCGGACGCAAACGGAAGAAGCGTTGATGATTTCAATCAAGACAAAAAATCCATCCTTGCGGGATGGTTTTTTTGTTTGGAAAAATATTTATCTCAAAGTGACATGGACGATTTCCGGACTATTGCTGGTGCGGGCGGGCGGTCCCCAGGTGCCGACACCGGTCGTCGTGTAAAGAGAAAAATTTCCGTTGGTATGCAAGCCGTAGTCATAGCCCCGATAAACCAATTTGGTAATAAGGCCGTAAGGAAAAATCTGGCCCCTATGCGTATGTCCGCAAAGTTCCAGATTGACCCCGGTTTTTTCAATTTCAGAAATATTTACAGGCGAATGGTACAGAAGAACGCTCGGTTTTTCCGGATCAAAATTTTTCAGCGAGCGGATAATCGCCGGAACATCCTTGTGTTCTCCCCGCTCCGGATAGTTGATGCCGATAAGCTGCAAACCATTAAGATTTTTCAGTTCGTCTTTAAGATTCTGCACCTTGGTTCGTCTTAGAACCTCCAAAGATTTTTCCGCCCCCAAATAAGTTTCGTGGTTACCAGTAATGAAATAAACGCCTTCCGGTGCTTCCAAATCATTGAGCGGCTCCACAAAATCAGAAAGATTGCCATCCATTCCGTCGAAAAGATCGCCGGTAATCACTACCGCTTCCGGATGGAGCGCATTAGTTTCCCGCACTATCTTTTCCATAAATTTCGCCCGGTAAACATGGCCCAGATGAATATCGGAAAGCTGAACGATCTTTTTTCCTTGCCAGTGGTCGGGAAGATTCTTGATTTTAACCTCTACATTTTTTATCCGCGGACTAAAAGCGTTCCAAGTTCCATAAATGATATAGCCCAATGCAACGGCAAAAAAGACGGAACTCCAAACCAGTATTTCTCCGCTTGTCATGTGAAAAATCCAAATCAGCAACCAGACCAAGCCAGTGGCGATAATCAGATTGGAAAACAAGCCGAGCCAAAATCCGGAAAACATGTAAAAACCGCGGGTAAAGACATTATCCCACAAATGCGAAAGCAGCGAAGAAAGAAAAAAACTTATGGATAAAAAAATGAGTATCGCCAAGACGATCATTTTTATAGATTCGCTGGCAACGGCAAAAAAATGAATTATCGAATAATACAAAAAATAATAAGCCAGGACGTAAGTCCCCACAAACAAAAACAAGGAAGCGATTATTCCCTCAAAGAGCATAATATTGGAAAACTTGCTTTTTGCCGCCATAAATATACCACTCTAAGTATATGTTTTTAGCACTTTCCTGTCAAAAGCTGGTCAAGACCAAATTTCAAGTTTCTTCCAGTTCGACCGTGGCCTTGCGTTCGAATTTCCTCCAGCCGACGATGCTACCTTTAAGCACCGTCAGAAAAACTTTGATCGCCACATAATACATCAGCTGGCGATAAAAAAATCTTTGCGGTATTACCCAGATAAGCAACTTCCAATCCTCTTTATGTTCCAACAGAAAAGCGGTGGCGGCGGTTAAAAAATCAACCGCCAGGAAAAGCAAATAGAAAATGATCAAATCTTTGAGACTATAAACAGCCGAGTAATCCAGCGGATGAAAATGTTTCTGCCAGGCCGCCCAAGCCAGAGAAAGAATAACCGCCAAATCCATAAACGGAGAAACGAGCGGAAAGAAAATTTGAAAAACGAAAATATTAGGCAGCGCCGCGAAGCCCATGCCTTTGTATTTGGAATGAAAAAGCATGTCTAGATGCTCCCAGGCCGTTTGCAAAGTTCCGTACATCCAGCGGAAACGCTGCTTGATAAAATTTCTAACGTTATCCGGCGCCTCTGTAAAAGCGACGGCCTTATCTTCATAGATCACCTTGTATCCATTCTTTACGATAAAAAATGTCAGATCGGCGTCTTCCGCCAGTGTCCTGTCGGAAAAGCCGACGGATTCCAAAACCGCCTTTTTTCTCCACGCGCCGACCGACCCAGGGACTACCGTAATGCAATTCATCAGATCGAACGCCCGGCGATCCAGATTCTGACTAGTCACATATTCCAACGCCTGCCAACGCGTCATGATATTGATACGATTTCCCACTTTGGCGTTTCCTGCAACGGCTCCCACTTTATCATCAGAAAAAGGCCGCACCAATTTTTCAATCGTATCCCGCTGAAAAATCGTGTCTGCGTCCAGCGTAACGATTATTTCTGCGTCAGATCGTCCGATGCCGTAATTCAGTGCGGAAGCTTTTCCACCGTTCGACTGGGTAAAAATTTTGACTTTTTGATCGTCGGAAAATGCTTTGGTCAACACTTCATAAGTCGCGTCGGTCGAACCATCATCCACCACAATCAGATCGAAATTGGGAAAAGGTGACGTCAAAATCGAAAGCACCGTCCGCACAATGACCTTCTCTTCATTGTACGCCGGAATCACTACGCTCACCGACGGATGGTAATTTTTCGGATAAATCACGCGCCTTCTTTTCACGCGCTCGACACCTGCTAAAATTCCGATGAAAATAAAACGCAATATTCCCAAAGTGATCCCAGCAAAAAAAATCCATCGTAGAAAAATAAATCCCCAGTCGGAAACGGAAAAAGCAATGCTATTCATATCGAAAATCAACTGGAAATTTTTAGGAACCGGCGGCATCACCGCATCGCGTCCGACGCCCAGCAGATCTGAAACCAGAACAAATTGATAGCCGCGCGACTGCAGGCCTTGGATAATTTGTGGGAGAGCCGCCACCGTTTGCGACCGGTCGCCGCCACTGTCGTGGAGCAAAATAATATTTCCATCACCGGCGGCCGTTTCAGAAATAACATCGTTGACAATCGTATCAACGCCGGGCCGGCTCCAATCGCGCGGGTCGATATTCATACCCACCGTATAATAACCCAGCTTATCCGTTGCCAACAGAGGTGCCACTTGATCGGGCGTGCCCGGTTCGACGTCTTCGGAATATGGCGGACGAAAAAGCACGGTCCGTCTTCCGATGGTACTGCCCAACAAAGTCTCCACCGCATTCACTTCAAAGTGAAGCGTCTTGTCCGATTCGGCGGAAATATCCGGATGCGTAAAGGTATGATTGCCGACCTCGTCGCCGTCAGCATTTATCCGTTTGATAATTCCCAAATTATTGGCGGCGTTGAGTCCAATGACAAAGAAAGTAGCCTTGATGTCGTATCTCTCCAAAATGTCCAGGATTTCCGGCGTATAGACACCGTCCGGTCCGTCGTCAAAAGTCAGGGCCACCTTTTTCTGATTGGTCGCTCCCCATTCGTCAATGGCGTAGGCAGAAGGATAAGCAATGACTTTTTCGTTCAGAATTAGCCCACTTCCAGGATCCAAAGTTATTTCCCGCTTCCCTTGCTGAGGAGTTCCGACCACTCGCAAAATTTCTCCGTCGCCTTCATAATCGATATCATATCCATAACTCATATCAGTCAGAGAATTAGCAACGCTACCGCCTAAATTCAGATTTTTAAAAACTTGCCAGACCGTCGGATCTTCCGAACCGAGCCGCCACAAGCCGTAACCGGCAAAACCATAATTTTTGGCGGCCACAATCTCATTGTAAACTGTCGTCGCATCCAAAAACCAGACGTGGTGCAAATTATTATTGCTGTCGTAATAGTCAAAAGCAGGATTAAGCGTGGCAGCATCTAATTGTATGTTGCTCCCCGATTCCTTGGCGGTTTGCATGGCATTTTGGAAAGTATCTTCGCTTCCGTCGATTTCTTGCCCTTGCCAGTCATAACCATAATTGCCCAGAGCGACTATGTATTTGTTGGCCGGAGCTTGGGCCAAACGCCATTTCAAATTATTCGTAAACCAGTTTTGCGAAGCCAGTGGTCCGGCCGGATCGGAACCGGCAGAATTTTCATCATAAGCCATCAAGATTAAAAAATCACTGGCGGGCGCCAAAACTGCAGCATTATAATCATCGTCATCCAACGGGATGTTTACCGACACCTCCAATCCGATCGGATGGAAAACGCCGTAAAGTTCCTGCATAAAAAGAACTAGTTTCGGCTGGTCTTGCGGATAAATATCTTCGAAATCGATGCTTATTCCGGCAAAGTGATTGACAGTGACAAAATTATAAATATTCTTGATTGCGGCGGTGCGCGCG
The DNA here is from genome assembly GCA_021789395.1 of bacterium. Lineage (GTDB taxonomy): Bacteria > Patescibacteriota > Minisyncoccia > Moranbacterales > UBA2206 > JAJYJP01. Next base: position 7,556 of record JAJYJP010000036.1, read on the forward strand.
GTCGGATCGGACAACATCTGGTTCAGCTGGACAGCATCCCAATCCTGAGTCTGAGGATTATAATTATTTATCAGAGGAACGATCTTCATTTTGGGATAATGCTGGTTCAGATAATTTACCGTCTCGGTTTGACGGTTTTCATCGTCCGCTGAAATATTCCCAGCGCCATCTGCCAGATGAAGCCATTCCGGAATCAATTCATCGATGCTACCACCGTTAGCTTTTAAAGAAGTGAGGCTCGCATCATCCCAATCCACATAAAAAGCGATAACTTTCGGTTTGATCGGACTTGCTTGTTTGATAGTTTGTCGGTTGGAAATTTTTTGGGAAGCGACAATTCCGGCACTGGCATCGGGATTATTTATCCGGACACTCCCGCGATAATTCGGGGTAGGATTTTTTAAATTTAGCAAGGGCAACGCCGGAAAAGTCGCAACACTGAAAGCGACCGCGCCGAAACTGATTACGAGAAATAACGCAGCCAGCGTCGCGACCCACTTAAAAAATACCCACCGATGGTGCGTCGGATCATAGAATATTTGTCTTTTGTTTTCTTTTTCCTTGGCCATAGCAGTTCATTAGGCAAAGATCGGAAAACAAAATCTTTTCGCTCAGAAAAAACCAAAAAATTCTTTGCTTTAGTAATACCACTGAAAAATAGGGGTATTACCGCACCGAAGAATCTTCGGACTTATTCAAACTTTATATTTTCAATCCCAAGATACCTGCCTCGTCGTCACAATTTCTTTCCACGGTCCGTCAGGCACGTCTTGGGAAGGAACGAATTGCCAATCGGTCTTATCGACGTCGGAGAGATGAAGATAGTCATGGACGGCAGGAGAAACATCCAGACCGGCATGATCGTTAGTTTTGCTCTTGGGAGTTGAATTTCCGAAGACATAATCGGAGTCATTTTCTCCGAACGGTCCCACATCTTCCCATTGGGCATAGACGGTTTTATTGCCTTTGATGATCTTTACCCATTGGTTCTTGCACTCCGATTCATCATTAGTCCACTTTTGTTGGCTGCTCCAATAGATGGTTTTGTCGGCATCCT
>JAJYJP010000037.1 GCA_021789395.1 bacterium
TGCGGGTAAATGTGATTGGAAGATGGGAAGAGCAATTTCCGGAAAAATTAAAGTCGCTTATCCATGAAGTTATCGACAAAACTAAGCATTACCAAAAGAGAGCGCTTAATTTTATGCTGGCTTACAACGGGGACGATGAAATGATCCAGGCGATCCAAAACATCCACGACAAATACGGACAGGGAACAAAAGTGACGCCTGGGTTGATCAAAGAAAATCTGATGACCAAAGATCTGCCGCTGGTGGACTTCGTGATCCGGACAGGCGGAGAACCGCACCTGAGCAATGGGTTTATGATGTGGGATACGGCCAATTCCCAACTCTATTTTTCGCAGGACAATTTTCCGGATTTCGACGGAAAAAAATTCGAAGAAGTGCTGGAAGAGTATGCACGGCGGCAAAGAAGATTTGGAAAGTGATCTGTTTTAAAATTGTAATTTCCAAAGAGTAAACTTATGAAAAAAATATACCTGGCTTTATTATTTTTGATTCTTGTTCCCGCTTCAGTTTTTGCACAGACAAAATCAAGCAATCAGACCCAAGCTGCCAAAAAGAAAGCGGTTTATTTTTATAATGAATCTTGTCTGCATTGCCAGAAAGTAAATGATTATTTCACAGCCAACGGAATTTACAATGAATATGATATCAAAAAATACGAAACTTCCGATCCGAAAAATGTGGAATATCTGAACCAATTTTTCGATGCGCTGGGAGTTCAACCTGATAAGCGAGGTTGGCCGGTGATTTTCTTTGACGACAAAATGCTCATCGGCGATCAGGACATTATCGGCAATTTTGTCAAAGATATGAACGTAGCGGACGCTTCCCGATTTCCCACTCCCGATTCGATCAAGACGGATATGCAGAAAGCGAACCAGCCGATGCCGGCAAAAAAACCGTTGCCTAACGTTCCGATTCCTCTTTTGATCAGTGCGGCTTTTGTCGATGCCAGCAATCCGTGCGCCTTGGCGGTGCTGATCCTTCTTTTGGCAACCGTCATCGCCGCCGGAGGCAGGAGGCGGGCGCTTCTTTCCGGATTGGCTTTCTCCTTGGCCATTTTTGCTTCGTATTTTTTGATGGGAGTCGGTCTCTACAAAGCAATCACGGCCTTCAGTTTGCCGAAATATATTTCTTTGGCGATCGGAATTTTGTCCATTCTCATCGGCTTGGCCAATATGAAAGATGTTTTTTGGTACGGAAAATATTTTGTAATGGAAGTTCCGTTGAGTTGGCGGCCGAAAATGCAATCGATCTTGAAAAAAGTGGCCAGCCCAATCGGTGCCTTGGGCGCAGGATTTGTCGTCAGTCTGTTTCTGGTCCCGTGCAGCAGCGGGCCGTACGTGGTGATTCTCGGGCTTTTGGCGGAACGGGTTAATACTGGAAGGACTTTATCGCTTTTGGTTTTATATAATTTTGTTTTCGTGTTGCCGATGCTGATCATCACTTTGGCTATGTATTTCGGTTCGAAGATGGGAAAATTGGAACATTGGCGCAAGAAAAATCTGCGGATTTTGCATCTGGTCGCCGGAGCGGTGATGCTTTTCATCGGCGCTTATCTTATTTACAGTTGGCTATAATTAAACGCTAAATATTAAAACAAACATATGGCAATGGAATTTACCGATCAGAATTTTGATCAAGAAGTTTTAAAGAGCGACAAGACGGTTTTTGTCGATTTTTGGGCGCCGTGGTGCGGACCGTGCCTGATGATGGGACCGATCATCGAAGAGCTGGCGCAAGAGATGGGCGATAAAGTGAAAATCGGAAAGATTAATGTCGATGAAAATTCGGAGACGGCTTCGAAGTTCGGCATTATGTCCATTCCGACCATGAAAATTTTCAAGGACGGAAAAATCGTGAAGGAATTTATCGGCGTCCAGGCGAAAGAAAGTCTGAAAAGCGAATTGGAAAAAAAATAACCATGAAAAAAATATCCGGCCGGGTAATAAGGGGAAAAAGAAAAGGCAGAGAACTGGGGTTTCCCACGGCCAATTTGGAATTAAAGGAAAATATTGCCAGCGGAGTTTATGCCGGAAAAACGAACGTTATGGGGAAGAAATATGAAGCGGCCATTTTTGCCTTCAACAATCTTTTAGAGGTTCATATCTTAAATTTCGATCAAGATATTTACGGCAAAGAAATTGAAGTTGAATTCGGTGAAAAAATGCGCGAGGCGATGAAGTTTGGAAGTGACGCTGACCTGAAAAAACAGATCGCCAAAGACATTGAAATAATTTCAAATTTAAAATTTTAAGTTTAAAATCATAACGTGTTTACGGGAATCGTCCAAAAAATTTCAACAGTCGAAAAGATATCGGAAAGAGGCGGCAGTTTTTCTGTTTTTATAAAAATTCCCAAGGGTTGGAAAATCCGAAAAGGAGAAAGTATCGCTGTCAACGGAATTTGTTCGACCGTCAGAAATATTTTCAAAAATATCTTCGAGGTTGAGTATATGCCGGAGACGATTGGAAAAACGACCGCGGGAAATTTCAATAATGGAACAATCGTGAATTTGGAAAAAAGTTTGAAGGCGAGTGATCTTTTAGGCGGGCACATTGTCCAGGGCCATGTGGATGCGGCCGGAAAAATAATTGATATCCGAAAAGCAAAAGAACCTGCCCGCAATGCTTCGCAATTTGAAAAAATTCAAGAAAATAAAAATAAACCTGAATCTAAAAAAGAAAGTACTAATTTTCAGCGGCATGGCGAAGCAGGCGGGTCAAAAATTCTCAAAGTGAAAATTCCGAAAGAGTTTATGAAGTTTGTGGCAGAAAAAGGATCGATCGCGATTGACGGCATTAGTCTAACGGTGGTGAAAGCAGGAGTTGATTGGTTTACGGTTTCTTTGGTGAGTTACACTTTGGAAAATACTAATCTGGGCCAGGTTGCGGTCGGTGACTATGTTAATGTTGAAACAGATGTCCTGGCGAAATATTTGAATAAATTATTAAAAGCAAAATAATGCAAAGAAAACGGAATTACAGGTCGGAAATTACAGACGGAAGCAAATTGAAAATCGCTGTTGTGGTTTCGAAATTCAATTCCGATATTACCGGCGGAATGCTTCAGGGCGCACTTGAAACGTTGGAAAAAAACAAGATCAAGAAAAACAATATTGAAATCATTCAAGCGCCAGGGGCTTTTGAAATTCCTTTGACTTGCCAAAAATTGGCCAGAACGAAAAAATTCGACGCGCTGATCGCTTTGGGTTGCGTCATTAAGGGCGGTACGGACCATTATTATTTCGTATCCGGCGAGACCGCGCGCGGCATCATGGATGTGATGTTGAAATATGGCATTCCGATCGGTTTCGGAGTGATAACGACCAATAATTTAAAGCAGGCCCAGGTCCGTTCGCGTGGAAAAGGCAATAAGGGCATTGAAGCGGCACAGGCGGTATTGGAAATGACCGTTCCGATTTTATAAACAGCTCGATTAATTAAATAAAAATAAAAATATGGAAAATAAAGTCTATGACCTAATAATCATAGGAGCTGGGCCGGCCGGCTTGGGCGCTTCGATTTATGCTTCAAGATATAAATTGGATCACGTGGTTTTGGGCAGTGAAATCGGCGGCCAAGTAGTGGAAGCTTCGGAAATCGAAAACTACGCCGGTCTGGAAAAAATTTCCGGACGGGAACTGATGGAAAGATTTCAGAAACAGACGGAGGATTTGGGCGGAAAAATTTTAGAGGCCGAAGTAAGGAAAGTAAAAAAGGAAGACGGAATTTTTGAAGTGGTCGTTTCCGATCAGACGGCTTATCATTCCAAAGCCGTTATTTTCGCGCTCGGCATGAAACCGCGCAAGATGAACATTCCCGGTGAAGACAAATTTATCGGAAAAGGAATTTCTTACTGCGCTACTTGCGACGCGATGTTTTTTCGCAATCGGGACGTGGTTGTGATCGGCGGCGGAGACGCGGCGGCGACCGCGGCCATCCATGTGGCGGAATTTGCCAATCACGTGACACTGCTTTACCGCGATCAATATATTTTTGAACCGGCATGGGAAGAGGAAATTAAAAAGAATTCGAAAATCGATCTTCTGCGCTGTACTAATGTCAAAGAAGTGAAGGGCGAAGACAAAGTGGGCGGAGTAGTTTACGAAACGGAAGAAGGTGATAAGGAATTGGCGGTGCAAGGAATATTTATTGAAATTGGATCGGTGCCGGGCGTGGTGTTGGCGCAGGATCTTGGCGTTGCTCTGGATGAACAGAATTACATTATTGTCGATCAGACGCAGGCGACCAATGTGGAAGGAGTTTACGCGGCGGGCGATGTGACGACTGGCTCGAACAAATTCCGCCAGACCATCACGGCCGTGGCGGAAGGCGCGGTAGCGGCCGGAAGCGTGTATAAGAAATTGAAATTGAGTAAAAAATAAAACTGTTTTTTGTAAAGAAAAAGGCCATCCTTTTGGGAATGGCCGAGCGGGCGTAAGTTTTTAACGCAATACTGTTATTACGGTATATACGTCAAAAGCCTTGCCGTCTTGACAGGGTACGACCAGAGAGTCGCCCATGCCAAGTGTTATGCTGGTGTCTTTCTTGACTTCAAGTTGCTCCGTAAATTTCTTGTTTAGTTCGTTTTCAAGCATTCTTTCGTGGTATATCAAGGATGCCATACTGAATATATTTATATCCAGTACATTTGATTCTGCCAAGATATAGGCCCTTTTTTTCCTCATCAACCACTCCTTCTTAAAAAATTTCGTTGAATTTTAAAACTGGCTTTGAAGTATAATTTAAAATTAGCCAAGAGTCAAGGGACTAATAAAAATAAGTAATAAATTAAAAATTTTATGAATCCTATCCAACTATCCAAAAAACTCGGGGGGAAAATCGAGATCAGATCAAAAAAGAAACTGACCAAAGAAACGTTGCCGATTTTATATACGCCAGGCGTAGCGGAAGTTTCCAAGGCGGTGGCGAAAGACAAGAAACTTTCTTTCGAATATACGATCCGCAAAAATACCGTGGCGGTCGTTTCCGACGGCTCGGCGGTTTTGGGTTTGGGCAACATCGGACCGGAAGGCGCGCTGCCGGTGATGGAAGGAAAAGCTTTGCTTTTCAAAGAACTGGCCGGTGTGGATGCGGTTCCGCTCGTTTTGAATACACAAGACCCGAAAGAAATTATTGAAATCGTGAAAAATATAGCGCCAACTTTCGGCGGAATCAATCTGGAAGATATTTCCGCACCGCGTTGTTTTGAAATTGAAGAGGCTTTGAAAAAAGAATTGGACATTCCGGTTTTTCATGATGACCAGCATGGCACGGCCATCGTAGTTTTGGCCGGCATCATCAATGCGCTGAAAGTAGTCAATAAAAAAATCGATAGAATTAAAATTGTCATCTCCGGCGCTGGGGCGGCCGGCATGGCAATTGCCAAATTATTGCTGAAATACGGAGCCAAAGATATCACGCTGGTCGACAGCACTGGAATCATCCACAAAGAAAGAAAAGAAGGAATGAATTGGGCCAAAGAAGAGATCGCTCATCTGACCAATTCGCACAAAAAAGGACTCTTGCGCGACGCGCTGGAGGGATCGGATGTTTTCATTGGAGTGTCTGCGCCAAATTTATTGAAAGCAGAAGATATTAAAACGATGAACAAGGACGCGATCGTTTTCGCGATGAGTAATCCAATGCCGGAAATCATGCCGGAAGAAGCCAAAAGAGGCGGGGCGAAAGTGGTAGCAACCGGCCGGTCGGATTATGCCAATCAGCTCAACAATGTCTTGGCTTTTCCGGGAATTTTCCGGGGCGCTTTGGATAGCCGGACGAAGATTATCACTGACGAGCACAAATTGAAAGCGGCTCGAGCGATTGCTGAGTTGATAAAAAAACCGACTGCTGATAAAATAATACCAGGACCGCTGGATCCGAGGGTGGTCAAGGCGGTTTCCAAAATATTTAAAAAACAAAAATAAAATGAAAGTCTATAAACAAAATATAACTGTAAAAAGCAAAAGCCAGATTGAATTTATCGATATCACCGGACCGGTGGAAGAAGTGATAAATAATTCCGGAATTCGAGAGGGGCAAGTGCTGGTTTATTCTCCGCATACCACCGCTTCAATCGTAGTTAATCACAACGAATCGATGTTGATCCAGGATTTTACCCGGATGCTTTACCACTTGGTGCCAACGACTGACAATTATGCCCACGATCTGTTCGAACTCAACCGCGCTAAAACTTCCGACGGAAGAAGCAATGGCCATTCCCATGTGAAAAGCATACTGCTGGGGGTGAGTGAGGTTATTCCAGTTGAAAAAGGAAAGTTGCTTTTGACGGAACGGCAAAGCATTTTTCTGGCTGAAATGGACGGCGCCCGGACTCGGGACATAATAATTCAAGTGATTGGTTTGTAATAGCATGAGTAAATTAGTCAGCGACTTATTAAGAAACGGATATCTGAAAACAAATTCGATTATTGATGCGTTTGCAATTATTGATCGGGTCGAATTTGTTCCGAACGGATTGGAAGAAGGTTCAGATAAAGATGTCGAGCTTCCGGTAGGATATGGCCAGACAATTTCCCAGCCTTCCACAGTGGCATTTATGTTGGAATTGCTTGATCCGCAAGAAGGACAAACTATTCTGGATATCGGAAGCGGATCGGGATGGACAACTGCCCTCCTGTCGTACATCGTCGGAGAAAAGGGGAGGGTTGTTGCGATCGACGCAGTCAATGATTTGGTCGAATATGCCAAGAAACATGTTGATCGTTTCGATTTCATTAAAAAGGGGATAGCGGAATTTTATTGCGCCGATGGAAGCAAGGGATTTGCCGAAAAAGCGCCGTACGATCGGATTCTGTGCTCGGCTTCAGTCGATGAAGTTCCTCAAAGTTTCAAAGATCAGTTGAAAGTCGGCGGAAAATTAGTAATGCCGGTCCGGAACAGCATCGTGTATATGGAGAAAAAAAGTGAAACGGAATTTTCCGAAGAAAACTTTCCCGGTTTCTTATTTATTCCGCTAATGTCCGAAGAATAAATCAACAGATGAAAAAAATAATGACAATCATAGTTGTGGCAGTTGTCCTTCTGGGGGGATTTTTTTATTTGCGCTACCAAGTTTATTTTTCGCGCGGAAAAAATAAAACGGAGGAAATTTTTATCATCAACAAGGGAGAAAAAAGCGCAGAGATCGCATCGCGCCTGGAAAATGACGGCCTGATTTCCCATGCCTGGTATTTCTATATTTATCTGCATACTCATAATATGGCCGATAAAATTTTGCCCGGAAAATACGAACTCAGCGGCAATATGACCATTCCGGAAGTAGTATTGACAATCACCAGCGAACAAGAAAATTTCGCGACGATCACTTTTCCGGAAGGCTGGACCAGTAAGAAAATGGCGGATCGGCTTACGGCTAACGGCTTTGATGGAAGCGAGTTTTTACAGATCGTGAATAATCCTCCGCAAGATATCAAAAGTCGCTACAGCTACTTGAATGACGTGCATACCTTGGAGGGTTATCTTTTTCCGGATACTTATTATTTTCCCAAAGATGCGACCGCGGAAGACATCGTTCTGCGGATGATCGATAATTTCAATATCAGGCTCAACGCGCAGATGCGTTCGGATATTGCGAAACAGGACAAATCGATCAATGATGTCATCATCATGGCTAGCATCATCGAGATGGAAGTGAGGACCTCGCAGGATCGGTCAATGGTGAGCGGCATCCTTTGGAACCGGTTGGCCGACGGCCAGGCACTCCAGTGCGACTCGACGCTCGGTTACATCTTGGACACCTCGAAGGTGAAATATTCTTTGCAGGACATCGAGACGGCTTCGCCGTATAATACCTATCTCAACAAGGGCTTGCCGCCCGGACCGATTTCCAATCCCGGCCTTGATTCGATCAATGCCGCTATTCATCCGACCGATTCCGATTACAACTATTTCTTAAATGATCCCAAAACCGGGCAGACTGTTTATGCGACGAGTTACGCGCAACAAGAAGCGAACAAGGTGAGGTATGGGTTGTAAAAGATATCCACAGCTTATGATTGACTCAAATTTTCAGTTAAGTTAAAATAACCAAGGCATGAAAAAATATTTTATAAATCTAAATAAAAAATAATTATCCCCGCGAGGGGATTTTTTTATGCCAAACATGCACATTAACAAAAATAAAATAAAAGGAGGGGAGTATGAAAAAACCAACGAGGGATAGTCAATTGGGGATAATGTTTGCGGATGCCGTTATGGGAGCCGCACATCAGAGGTACAATGCTCGCGGTGGGAAAGCTATAGTAGAATCTTGTATAGCTCGGCTCCAGGAAAGGATTGGTGAAATTCAACCAAAAAAAGCCGATCCAAAGTATAAGGAGGCAAGATATGGCAGAAAGTAGTATCATCGGCAATGTTATACACCATAATCTTCATTTAAAAAAGCTGTACTAACTCTACCGTCTCAAAATTATTACTTGGGACGGTTTTTTGTTTAATAGTACATGTCTGTTTTACACACAGACATTTGTCGGTTTTGTATTTAATAATAATTGTAGCATTTCATTTGGACTTTTCCCATTCAAACCGCAGTGTTCCAGGTTGTTGTAATGGATATTCCATAGCTTAATCTTTCT
>JAJYJP010000038.1 GCA_021789395.1 bacterium
TTAAAAAACTATCCAGGTAATGGTTGTAGTTCTCGATAGTTTTTTGAGAGCGTCCCTTTTCAATTTCCAAATGTTCTAAAAATTGGATTTTGAGATCTTGTAAGTTCATGCAAGTTTATAATAACATTTTGCGACGTTTCTTGCCATGATTCTGCGTAGGCCAAGACGAACAATAGTTCAGGAAAATAAAAAGCTCAAAAGCGCAGCGTTAATAAAATTTTAATTTCTTTAAAGCTTTATTTGAGCCAACAAATTTGATTTTTATGCAATTTTGACGAAACTTTGGTTTGACAAAACGGAGGGGCTGATATATATTTCCAAATGATAAAAATTAGGGTTTTCAGTTTGATGTGCAGGGGGAGGCAAGGCTCTAAAACTAAAACCAAAATGAAAGGTTAACACCATTAGTAAACTAATTGTTCAAACACGAAGTTTATTAGGACGTGCAAACCAGCGTAATATTAAAACCAAGGTTTATCGATTCCAGAGAACCGTATCTCGGTTTATCAAAGAACGGCGCACGATAAAAGCCATTCATCTTTTCAGAGGCTATTCGGCGCTGGTTGTTGTTATATGCAGCGCTCTTCTGGTGTCGGCTACGAATTTTGCCGCCGGAAAGGAATCCAGTGGTTTTTTGTTCGGTTATTTCGGCGGCGGCGATGATTATAACAGTCCGATTGCCAATGATATGGCAGTGCAAACCCAGGAAAAGAAAAACGATCTGGCATTAGTGGAATTGGCGCAGGCCAGCACTGCTCCGGATCCCGACGCTTCCAATAGCGCAGGCAATACGAACTCCGACGCCCCGATAAATATGCAGGATCAAGCCTTAGTGGCCAGCACTAGTCCGGTCCGGAAAGATCCTGAGGAAGATGGCGGTGTGACTATTTATACGGTCAAATCGGGCGATACCATAAGTTCGATTGCGGCCAGCCATCACATTACGGTAAATACGATTTTGTGGGCCAATGCTTTGGACGATGCTAACTCTATAAAGCCGGGAGATAAGATATTCATTTTACCGACCGACGGTATTTCTTATACTGTCCAATCTGGTGATAATATTGATTATATCGCTCAAAAATTTAAAGCGGATAAGAATAAAATAATTTCTTTTAATGACCTTCCGGCAACCGGAGAGTTGACCAAAGGAGAAACTATTATCATTCCGGGCGGTCAAGAAGAGGTGCCACAAACGACAACTGCTACAACGGGAATCGCCGCTAGGCAATATACTCCTTTCGCAAGTACTCCAGGTAAGACGGTCAGTACGGCTGGAGCCGGCGAGGGTCATCAATTCCCGCGCGGGTATTGTACGTGGTGGGTGGCGCAAAACAGATATATTCCATGGTCAGGAAATGCCGGAACTTGGCTGTTCAATGCGAAGGCGATGGGTTATGCAACCGGACGAACGCCGCGTGTTGGATCAATCGTAGTTTTCGATGTGTACCCATATGGCCACGTGGCGATAGTTCGCAGCGTCAGCGGAAGCACTTTCCAAGTTTCCGAGATGAACTTTGTCGCATTCGATCATGTCGACTACAGAAATGTCAGCGCCCACGATCCGTCTATTATAGGATTTATATACTAAGATAAAACCACCGTTAAAGGTGGTTTTATCTAAATTTTCTTAAGCGGTGCGATTGAAGCGGAAAGTTTTTTAAGACCGGATGTTTTGAAGGCAATAGTGAGGATGTCTCCCTGGGATCCGACAATCAAACCGTCTCCGAAAATTTCATGACGTACATGATCACCGTCTTTGAAAATGTTTTTCTTTTTAACCCCATTCTCCTTTTCTGAGAGAGGGCGATTGAAGGTCGGGAGAGAGGCAGAAAGATTTTCGTGGTTCTCGACCAAATGTTCCGGAATGTCATCTAGAAATCTTGACGGCGCATTGATCTGGGTCGAGCCGAAAATATTTCTTTCATTCGTGTAGATCAGGTAAACTTTTTCTCTGGCACGGGTAATTCCGACGTACATCAGGCGCCGTTCTTCTTCCATCTCATTGGAATTAAGCATGCTTCTTGAATGCGGCATTATACCCTCTTCCAGGCCGGCGATGAAGACGACTCTAAATTCCAGACCTTTGGCGCTATGCAGAGTCATGAGGTGAACCGCTTCGACTGCTTGGTTGATGTTATCAGTATCGGCAATGAGTGCTACTTCTTCCAAAAATAAACGAAGACCCTCTTCTCCTTCGTACTCATCATATTTTTTGGCAACCGTCAGGAGTTCGCGGACATTTTCGTAGCGCGCCTCGCCCTCTTCCGTGCCGTCCAAAAGATATTTTTCATAACCGCTTTCCGCAATGACTTTTTCCATCAGCTCCGTCACGGTTTTCTTCTTGCTCAGATCGCTCATTCGGACGATGAAATCGCAAAATTTGGTTATTGAGTCTAATTTTGAACCATTGATTTTGAATTTTGAATCGATTTTTAAATTAGAAAATTCGAAATTCGATCCGCTCGTTATCAAATCCGTATCATTGAGTTTGCTTATTCTTATCCATTCTTGCAAAGTTTTTTCCCCGATGCCTCTGCGAGGTTCATTTATTATTCTTTCCAATGATAGTTCATCGCCGTGGTTCTGAATTAAGCGGAGATAAGCGATAATATCTTTAATTTCTTTGCGTTGGTAGAATTTTACGCCGCCGATGATCCGGTACGGGATGGAGTTTTGGAGCATGGCTTCTTCGATTGTCCGAGATTGGGCGTTGGTTCGGTAGAGTATGACGAAGTCGCTCAATTTCGCTCCGGTTTCTTTTTGGTAGCGTAAGATTTCGTCGGCAATAAATTCCGCTTCTTTCCGTTCGTCCCGCGCTTCACAGGTTGCGATCAGGTGGCCGCCTTTGTTTTCCGTCCATATTTTCTTATCTTTCCGATTAACGTTTTTGGAGATGACTCCGTAAGCCGCGTCCAGGATGTTTTGGGTGGAGCGGTAATTCTGTTCCAATTTGATGACTACGGCATTGGGATAATCTTTTTCAAAATCCAGAATGTTTTGGATATTGGCGCCCCGCCAGCTGTAAATCCCTTGCCAATCGTCACCCACGACGCAAATGTTGCCGAATTTTTGAGCGAGCAATTTGATAAGATTATACTGTGCGTGGTTGGTGTCTTGGTATTCGTCCACCATGATATAGCGGAAAAGAGTTTGATATTTTTCCAATATCATGGGAAAATCTTTGAAAATTTTTACGGTGAGCATCAGGATGTCGTCGAAGTCGAGTGCATCCTGTTCTTTCAATTTTTTCTGGTAGGCGGTATAAATCTTCGCGATCATTTCTTCGTAGTAGCTGCCGGCATTGGCGGCGAATGTTTGCATGTCGATTAATTCGTTTTTGGCCTTGGAAACGGCGCCCAAAACGGCGGACGGCTTGAATTGGTCCGGACTTACCCCCAGCTCTTTCATGGTTTTCTTCATGAGCGCTTCCTGGTCTTGGGCGTCCATAATGACAAAATTCTTTTTGTAGCCGATTTTGTCGATTTCGAAGCGTAAAATTTTTACGCAGACCGAATGAAAAGTTCCGATGGTCGGCAAATCAGAATTGGTCAAGAGCCGGCCGATACGTTCTTTCATCTCCTGGGCGGCTTTGTTCGTAAAGGTTACCGCCAGAATGTTGCGAGGATTAACGCGTTCTTCTTTGATCAGATAAGCTACTCGGTGAGTGAGAGCCTTGGTTTTTCCCGATCCGGCGCCGGCGATGACTAAAACCGGACCGCTAGTCGTTTCGACGGCCTGGCGCTGGGATGGATTCAGATTTTCCAAAATATTTTCCATATGTGACTTAGTCATTTTAACATATTTGTCATTTCATCACACCTTTCCGAGGGTTGTGATTAACTTTGCATTGTTGATTTTGAATTTTCATTGTAAAATATCATCAGATCATTCTTGGCGGTTTCAGTAATTTATTTCTAAAAATAAAAAAATGTCACAGACGCTTTTAAATTCTCTCCAGACGGAATATCGGGCCAGTTTTCTTAATCCGCAGGAAATAATTTCAAAGCTGGGAATGGAACAAGGGATTGCGGTTGCTGATTTCGGGTGCGGTGCAGGATACTTTTCTTTGACGGCGGCCAAAAGAATCGGTGAGGACGGACGCGTTTATTCTTTCGACATATTGCCGCAAAAACTCGAGTCGGTCGAAAGCCAAGCCAAATCCGCCGGACTTACCAACATCATCACAAAACGGGCCAATCTGGAAAATAAGAACGGATCGGGATTGGATCCGGAAAGTGTCGATTGGGTAATAATGAAAGATATGCTGTTTCAGAATAAAGAAAAAGACGGAATCTTGGTCGAGGCGGAACGTGTTTTGAAGTCGGGAGGAAGAGTTTTGGCGATAGAATGGAACATGGAAGACCTATCAATCGGACCGGCCAAGAGCTTGCGCATCTATAAAGAGGTTTTGATCGAATTGGCCGGGCGAGTCGGCCTAAAATTGGATAAAGAAATTAAAGTTGGCGATTTTCATTACGGACTAGTATTTGTAAAAGCATAACACGCTGCCTAATTACCGAAACTTCGCATTTTCAAATGAAAACAAATAAAAAAACAATCATTTTTGCCTTCTTGCTCGTAACAACACTCGTAATTTCCGGGTGCGGTTTTAAGCCGGCTCCGCCGCCGCGGTATAATGTGACTTTGGAAATCTGGGGACCTTTTGATGACAGCACTACTTTTACCGATATTTTTAACAATTTCAGAAAGATAGATCCGAATGTGACGCAGATCGTTTATAAAAAAATGTCGCAAGACACGTATGAAAAAGATTTGCTAAATGCTCTGGCTTCAGGAGAGGGGCCGGATATTTTTCTGATCAACAATACCTGGCTGCCTTCTTTTAAAGACAAACTTGATCCGGCGCCGGCCCAAATTTTGCCGGAGCAGACATTTAAAAATAATTTTGTGGATGTGGCCGCCGATGATTTTGATAGTAACGGTCAGATTTATGCCGTACCTTTGACCGTTGATTCTCTAGCGCTTTACTACAATAAAGATCTTTTCAATGCGGCCGGCATCACTGCTCCGCCGACCGATTGGACAACCTTCATGAAAGACGCGCAGCTTTTGACCAAATTTGATTCATCTGGGCAGATTATCCAATCGGGCGCGGCAATGGGAACGGCGGACAATATAAACAGGGCTTCCGATATCCTGAACTTATTGATGTTGCAAAACGGTACCCAAATGCCAAGCGCTGCCAATCCGCGAGCGGCTTTTGATCAGATAGAAACTAATGGTAACAATAGTTTTTTTCCGGCTGGCAATGCTTTGGATTTTTATACCAGTTTTGCGAATAGCAGCGATTCCAATTATTCTTGGAATTCTGACATGCATTATTCGCTTGACGCTTTCGCCGCGGGAAATTTGGCGATGATGCTGAATTATTCCTGGAACATTCCAACCATCGAAGCCGAATCGCCCAAGCTCAACTTCGATGTGGCGCCGGTGCCGCAACTTTCAACCACGCAGCCGGTGAATTTTGCCAATTACTGGGGTTATGCGGTGGCAAAAAATAAAGTAATACCCACACCCACCTCGAGCGCGCCGAAAGGTGCTTTGCCTGAAAATGACAATGTTCGCGTCCAAGAAGCTTGGAAATTTTTGACTTATCTTACGACGCAACCGGTTCAAAACTCGGCGGCAAGCGCGGCGTCTTCTAATCCTACAAGCATCACCGGATCGCAACCGCAAAATTCCCAGGCAACTTTTGATCCGGCTTGGGATTATTTACAGGAGACCGATCAACCGGCTGCTCGGAAAGACTTGATTGAAAAGCAGAAAGATGAGCCGATGATCGGGGTGTTTGCCGAACAGAATCTAATCGACAAAAGTTGGTATGAAATCGACCCGGACGACACCGAAACAGTTTTTCTTAATATGATTGATGAAATTAACAAAGGGCAAGCCACCACGACGGACGCGATCAAAGCGGCAGTGGCAAAAATAAATCAATTGACAGGTAACTAGTAGGCAGTTATTTATAAAAAAATGAAAAACAAAATAAAAATAGTTTTAATTTCGCTGGCCTTGGTGTTTTTTGCGGTAGCGCCGAAATTTAGCCATGCGGACGGAATTGTCCCATGTGGAAATGGCGATGCGTCGACCGCGTGCACGCTGTGCGATTTGATCGTGGGCATCCATAACGTGGTGAAATTCGGTTTGGATTTAGTGACCGTGGCAGCCTTAGCCGGAATTTTCTTTGCGGGTGTCATGTATTTGATTTCGGCCGGCGATGAAAAAATGATGACCTCGGCCAAAAGTTTTTTGAAAGCCAGCATCATCGGTTTCGTGGTGGTCTTTGCTGGCTGGCTGATCGTGACGACGGTGATCTGGGTACTTGGAACAAAAAGCGATATGGGAATCGGAGTGTCTTCCTGGAATAATTTTACGTGCAATGATAAAAGTTCGGTAGGAACTCCTTCTCAAGTACAGACTCCTCAAACACAGACCTCCCAAACCGGCTTGATTGATTATCAAGGACCTGGATGCTGTACTGTCCCAGGATGGGCTAGTAATGATTGCACTTATGTCAATTCTCCGAGTGCTTGCACCGGCAAATTTTGGGGTAATATGCAATGCAAAGATGTAAGTGGATGTCCTGGTTATGTGGCTCCATCTCCAGACAATACGATGGGTTGGTGTTTTTACGCCGGAGCTGCAACTCAAACTTGTCAAAATATGACTAAATCTGCATGTGACAATGAGGCCGGTGCTTTTTATACGACCCAAAGCGAATGTACATCGAAATTGCCAGATCCTTGTCCTCATCTTCAAGATTATTCCGGTTGTCAATCATCTACTGTATCCAAGGGATATTGCCTCCATAATGTTTGCCAGACTTGTAAAAAAACAGGAGCTACTTGCAGCAGCGCACTTAATGACGCGGAATGTTGCAGCAATGATTGTCAGTTCAGCTTAGGTCAGGATACTTGTAAATAATTTTTAAATAATCAAAATGAAAATAAAACAACTGTTTTGTTGTCATCACTCGCTTGGAAGTGAAAATAAATTTTTACTTCGCTCGCTTCGTTCGACAATAAAAAAAGAATTAATTTTTGGTTTAATAATCTTGTTTTCAAGTCTTCTTGTTTTTCATAAAGTTTCCGCCGCAAGTTCTGGACTTACACAAGGCCAATCATGTACCAGCAGCGCACAATGTTCCGGCAATGACAATTATTGCATTGCTGTTTATCATGGAATGTATACGGAGATTAGCGATGTCCCGGCGGGGACAAGCGCCAGTGCTTGGTGCATGCCTTCGAGCGTCTTGACCGAGCAATCAACGTCAAATAATGGCTCAGAAGGATCAGAGTGTTCAGACGCTTCCCAATGTACCGGCACCGACGATGATTGCATAGCGGTTGTTAATGGGAAATATGTCGAAGTCAATCAAGCGCCTGCCGGGAGCACTGGTTATTGCATGCCCACAAGTGTTCTGGTGGAACAAGCTTCTCAAGACACGGGAGAAACCACCACTACTTTTGCCAATCCTCTCGGTTTTGACACGATTCAGGGTGGACTGACTCTGCTGATAAACAATCTTCAAGGAATCGTGGCAACGATTGCCATCATATTTATCATTATTGGCGGAATAATGTATATGCTGTCGGCCGGAGACGAAACGATGATCAAGCGCGCCAAGGCCACCTGGACCGGCGCGGTGATCGGATTGGCGATAATTTTTGCCGCTCCGGCGTTCCTGAAAGAGATCGGAGTGATTCTGGGAATCAACCAGACCAATTCCGCTGTGGCCGGTGCGCTGAGTTTGCAACAGATCGCGTTAAATGTTCTGGGTTTCTTATTTTCAATCGTCGGAATTATTGCTATAATTTCAATGATCATCGGCGGCGTGATTTATCTGACGGCTTATGGAGACGAAAAGAGGATCGATACGGCCAAGAAAATTCTGACTTCGTCGATTTTGGGAGTAGTGATCGTGTTTGCCGCATTGATTATTGTTAATCAGATCAGAACGTTGCTCGGCGGATAATTGATTTATTTCGCAAAATAAAAATTTAATTGAGAGGAGGTGTCTTATGAAAAAAGTAAAAGCCATTGTATCAGCTGTTTCGGTCGCGCTCATGACGACTCCAATTTTAGCTTTCGCCCAATTTGAGCCTAATGCTGGCGGCGGAACCAATCTTCCTTCCGGGAGCATTTTCGATATTATTCAAAATATTATGAACTGGCTTCTGGGATTGGTTGCGATTGTCGGCGTTAT
>JAJYJP010000039.1 GCA_021789395.1 bacterium
ATGGCCAAGATGGTCACAGTAAAAAACTTTGATGGCTTCTTATTTACGAAATCAAATCCCAAATCACCAGATTCATCCAAATACAAATACCACATGATTTATTTTTATTTTAATTCTTAAACGCTTTATGCAAGATGGATTGCTCGAGCGACAGCAGATCGGCGGGATTGGTTTTGATGTTCTTGAAGTTTTTTAAGCTTTTCCGAAAGCGCATCCAGCCGCGCGACGATCTTTTTTAAATAAAAGACAAGTATAAGAAAATTACTCTATTGGCCCCTGGGGCTCTTGTTTATTTTCTGGGAACGCTTGATCAATGTCGTATTCCGTCAATCCTCTGAATCCATTCTTCTGACATAACCTATAAATTAGACCTACAATCGTACGTTCAGTACTTTTGGCTGGCAGAGTTGGATTGTTTATGACCTCATAAAGATTCCTGACTTTTTGTCTAATTTCAGAATCATTATGAAAGGTGATTGAAATCTTATTTAGAGATTTTCTAAATTCCGTGGATGCATAATCACCTCTATGTGTCATCAACTCCCTTATTGCATCAGATTTTATCCTCTTTTCAATGGCTTTTTCTCCTAAAACCCAAATAATAATACCGACTATTAAGGCGGGGGCGATTTCATTTAAAACTTTTAAAAATATGTCCATATCATTGACCAATTAGACTGATCCCAACCTCCTGAACGGCTGGATATCTATCTCCAACTAATGGATGATATCTATTTGCCAAAAAAAGTTCTGCACCTTGAATTTCACTTGGCAGCAATGGATTAGAATCCGCAACAACCCATGAAACTTTCAGGCTTCCCATCGATGAATATTTTGTTATTTCCTGATTTGCCCTATGTTCCTTCAATCTCTGGGCGATATTTCCACTTCCAACCCGTATAACCTTTGCAAGCAATGGGGATGTATACCAAATTACATATACACCAACTTTATTATTAAAATAAGGAGCATCGAGATTTAATCTTAAAAAATCAAACCATTCTCCATTTTGATTATTTTTTATCCAATTTACCCTTTTCATAATAAATTTTCCTTAATTCTACAATTATTATAAACAACAAAATTACCCTTTCCAAATATCATAAATTTTATCTTTTATTTTTTGCTCGTAAATCTCAATCAGTTTTTTATTTGATTTCACTAATGCGCGCTCGGATTCAATTTTTTCGACGATTTGCTTTTGGATTTTAAGAGGGGGAAGTGGAATTTCTATCGAACGAATTATTGGCATATTAAGACCACCCCTTTGATTGTCGCCATTAATGTTTCTGATCTCTTGATATTTGCCTTTCAAAACATATAATAAAAATTCTGAAAGCAGTTTGTCTTTTTCAGGATTTATTGAAACTAATGATTGATTACATGCCGCTTCAGTTCTTAAGATTGCAACTGTCCCGCGTGTTTTACCCTGTCCATTTAGAGCGATTAAAACTGAATTAACAGGTAACAATCTTGCATTTGATTCTTCAAGTGCCAGTCTAGTAATTCTTCCGTCACAATCAAATATTTCGCCTTTATGTATGTCACCAGAAACAAGCCATTTTATATCACCACCATAATATTCTCTTTTTGAAGTTAGCGGAGTTCCCCCAGTCATTAGCTTTGCCACCTCTCCAATTTTAACTTTATTCCACATTAGGTCAATCTCAATTTTTGGTTTCCAATTTTCCACAACCTGTCGTGCGCCATCAATTATTTTTTGATAACCATCCAATTCAACCACAATTTGCTTTTGAATTTCAAGAGGGGGAAGAGGAATTTTAATAGATTGAACTTGCTTAGAAGAAATATGCTTCACAGTAACCGCATAAGTACTATCCTCAATTTTTTTTAATTCGTTTTGAATTGACCAATATATATATTCACTAATTACTCCTTTAAAATTTCTAATACGGCAAACTCGTTGGTTTAATAATGCATCCCCACCATTCCATAAAACAGCATTAAACTCCCCGTCCATTCCTACTAATAAATCGCCATTTTTAACAATTAGATCAAAATCAAAATCGTCTCCATCATATTTAGTTTTTGTGGCATTTTTTTTAATGTCCCTGATTCTTATTATAGGAAATCCTTTTGCTTCATTAAACAATGATGAATCAAATGCAAATCCATTTTGCACTTCACAGACTTCTTTTAATTGCACCATTGGCCACTTTACATTAGTATAATCAGTTTCAACTCGATACCGATCTCCTGAAAGATTATAATTATCATCTTTTGCAATCTCAGATTTTTTTACCCAATATGCCAATTTACTTTCGATTTTTTTGCCATTTCTCCATGCCAACAAAATTTTTGCCGCTTCTTGCAAATCATTTTTTTCAATTGGTCGTCTTTGTGCGCCAAGATCAAAGCCATCATTTTCAACCTTCACAAATAGAAGTTCATCACTGTTGTTAACAAGCTGATTATCAAAAAATAAGATGCTCGTTTTTACTCCGGCATACGGATTAAAAACACCGCTTGGCAACGAAACAACCGCGATGAGCCCGTCTTCAACCAAGGCCTTCCGTAATTGCTTATAAGCATTAGCTGATTGGAAAATAATTCCTTCCGGAACAATAATGGCCGCACGTCCTTTTGGCTTAAGATGCTCCATGATGTAGTCCACAAAAAGCACTTCAGCTCGATTCGCCTGAATTCCAAAGCGTTTATGTGGAATAATTCCGCCTTTTGGAGTCATGAATGGCGGATTGGCCATGATAATATCAAAAGTTTCATTCCAGCGAGAATCATCGCTCAAAGTGTCATATTCAAAAATTCTTGGTTCTGGGAAATTATGCAAAAACATATTTACTCGGGAAAGTTTTACCATACCTGGATCCAAATCATATCCCGTAAAATTTTCGTGCAAAATTTTCCTTTCATCATGCAAAATAGAAGCACCGGTTTTTTTATCAATATTACTGTCTAAAATATGCTTATAGGCACTAATCAAAAAACCAGCCGTTCCGCAAGCAGGGTCTAAGATTGTCTCGCTCTTTTGTGGATCAATCACATCAACCATGAAATCAATGATATGACGTGGTGTGCGGAATTGCCCAGCATCGCCTTGGCTGCCCATAATTGAAAGTAAGTGTTCAAATGCATCTCCTAAATCTTCACTGTGATCATATGTAAATCCATCGATTTCATGCAGAAACATATTCAGCGTTTCCGGAGAACGATATGGCAAGAAAGCGCCTTTCAAAATATCTCGAAAAATTGGCGAGAGCTTTTTGTTAGTCGCCATTTTCTCCAAAGCTTCAACATACAAATTCATTCTTTCCTGTCCACCTTTTTTTGGATCCATCAAATTCTTCCAGGAATATTTCGCATACTCGCCCACAAAAAAACTAGCTTTTCCGCCATAGACTTCACTTTGTCGATCCATGTCATCCATGTATTTGTAAATCAAGGCATTCGTAATCTGATCCACCTGACTTTTTGGATCCGGCACTTTCCCGACAAGTATTTGCCTAAGGGAATTTATTTTTCTTTTTGTTGTATCGTTGAGCATTTATTTATTTTTTAATTTATAGAGAGCTCCAATTGTTCCTTTAAATGATCATGCCTAATTTTGAATCGATCAAAGACTTGAGACCAAGTTAATGCGTATCCTCTAAAATTAGAATCTGTATCAATAAAAATTAAATCCTTATCACCATAGCTGGCCAACGCTTTCTTTTGTGCGGCTATAAAGTCTCCCAATTTATTTCCAATTAAATAAAATTTCCAAACGGCATCTTTACTATTAAATCTTGCCTCTCGTAAAATAACATTTTTATATGTATCCAGCTGTAACCATTGATCCCTATTTATTGTTACACTTGGCCTTTTTAATTCAAGAACCAGATGTTGTATGCCATCGCCATCATTTTTTTGGCGGCAAGCAAAAATATCCATCTCTTTATTTTTGTCTTTATCGTCAATTGATATTTCTTCGCTCGACTGGCCCCTTTGTTCCAGCAGCTTTCTGAGCGCTTCTTCAAAATCAGCCTCT
The DNA here is from genome assembly GCA_021789395.1 of bacterium. Lineage (GTDB taxonomy): Bacteria > Patescibacteriota > Minisyncoccia > Moranbacterales > UBA2206 > JAJYJP01. The sequence continues at coordinate 4,007 of JAJYJP010000039.1, forward strand.
TCTGAGACCACTAAATTATAAGCTTCATCTATGACCCATAAATTTTCCTCGATTAATCCTTGAACTTCACTCTCATATGAAACTTTTTCATTTTCTATGACTATATCTTTAAGCCTTTGGTAAATTTCATACCTTTCTTCGATCAGCTTAGTTATCTTAAGAAGTCCTTTAAGTGAAATTCTATCAAGCATGTCAGCCAATTCACCTCTCTCTCCGGCATCCATTTTAATAACTGACTCAAGTATTTTCAGCAAATCATCTTTAGCTCTTCCGGAATTAATTATTGATGAAATTAGACCAACAAAAGTTGAGTCGATGGAAATTTTTCCAAATTATCCGCTTTAATTTTAATAATGTATTTTTTATTTTTATCACCATCATTGTATACCGTTTCCCAAGAAGCATCTGATGCAAATACTAGAAAAGTAAATCTACCATATCCATTCTGGCCGTGAGGCAGAGATATATTTCGCTTGTGCTTCTTTTCAGAAACAAAATATGGTTTAAACTTGTTATTTAATTCTGAAAAGGAAATCCCCATTCCATTATCCACTATCTTCAAAGAAGAAAATCCACCCAATCCCAATCCATTATCCATAAAACTAATTTCTACCTTAGAAGCACCAGCATCAAAACCATTCCATACATATTCCGCTATAGCTTTTTCAGCAGTATATCCTTTGAGATGCTTCTTAATAGCAGGGGTTGTTATTTCTATTCTATTTGCCATTTTAAAATTTTTTTGCAATTATATTCTTTCAAATTCCCTTAAATTTCCCACATAATCATGCACGTAATTTGGAATATATTGTATGTATGATTCGTGATTTCTTTTATTCTCCGCGAGCCTTTGAAAAGCTTCCTGATCAAATCCAGATATTGTAAAAAGTCTTCCAAACTCCTTTTTATCCATTATTTCTCTAATCTGATTGTCTTGGAGATAGGAATGAAACATCCACCTTGCCGCTGGCACCAGATCGGCATCGAGTTTTTCAATATCTTGAAATTTACTAAATTCATCTTCAGTTTTTTCTTCAGCAGTTTTGAACCGATCAATTTCACCCAAAGCTTTTTGCAACATTTCTTTTAGACTTACCCAGCGATCGACTGAGATTGATTTACGCAATTTATCCGGTGTGAAAAATTCAGTGGGCTTGTCCAGAATATGTTGCTTCACATATTCTAAAACTCCTTCGATTCCCTCTTTTTCATAGATATCTTGCGCTTCTTTATTTTGAGCAACTTTTTCCTCAAATTTTTGGAAATATAATTCCCGATCGATTCTCATTCCCTCTTCCCCAACTTCTTTTGATTCTAATGAGGAAATCTGATCCGCTTGCTTAATGTCGAATTCTTCAATTTTGCCTTTAATTTCTCCACCTTCACCACTCGTTTCAATTGCCGTTTTTATAGCGGGCAATTTCAAAGTTTCATCATAATCAAATTTCTCTTCAAAATATTCACAATTGCCAAAGAAATCAAACAACAAGAAGTTTCCTTTTTCATCCTTTTCATTTTCAAACGTAAAAGTATTTTTTCTTGTGCCACGACCCTTCATTTGCACAAATTCAGAAGGAGAAAAGACCGGTCGCATCATGGCTAAATTAAGAATGTCCGGACAATCATAACCCGTAGTCATCATTCCAACCGTCACGCAAACCCTAGTTTTGCAAGTTTTATAGCCATCTAAAAATTTTGAATGTCCTCCCAAAGTATTATTGCCAAACTGTAATGTTTTTTCTTGGGAATCTTTTACATTGGAAGTGACTTGCATGGCAAAATCAGAATTATATTTTTCTGGCCAAATTTTATGCGCCATGATATTCAAAATTTCCGTAATTTTTCTGGCATGTTTTTGACTCACACAAAACACTAAGGACTTACCTGCCTCTCCACTTATCGGATCTTTCAATGAATGTTCTAAAAAAGCCTTGCAAAAAGCAATATTAGTTTCATCATTGAAAAATTTCTTTTCAAAATCTCGATGCGTGAAAATTTCTTCACTATCTTCACCTTCCTCATTTTTCACCATTACAGCATAACCTTCTTCGGAAAGAAGTTGAGTGGTTATTTCTGTCCGTGCGTCAATAACCCTTGGGTTCACTAAAAATCCATCTTTCACTCCATCGAGCAAACTATACCGAAAAGTTGGCACACCCGATTCACAGCCAAACGTTTTGTATGTGTCTAACAATTCTCTCCGCTCAAAAGCACGCGGATCATTCTCATTTAAATTCTTATTTTCAATATTTTTTAGATAATCTTTTGGTGTAGCAGTAAGTCCAAGCTTATATCCATTGAAGTATTCGAAAACAGCACGGCTATTTCCTCCCAAGGATCGATGCGCTTCATCAGAAATAACTAATTCAAAATCAGTTGGAGAAAATTCTTTGCGATATTTATCAGATGACATAAGTGATTGTACAGTACTAATCACAATCTGCGCACTTTTCCAATTATCGCGACTGTTTTTATAAGTTCTAATAATGTAATCATTGCCTAGAACTTCTTTCAAAGACTTTTCCGCTTGAGTTTCAAGTTCGATGCGATCAACAAGGAACAAAATTCTTTTAGCGTTCCCGGTTCGTAAAAACAATCTACAAATGGCCGCTGTTGTCATCGTTTTTCCCGTTCCAGTAGCCATTTCAAATAAATATCTTTCCTTACCATCTTTAGCCGCATTTTGAAGCATCTGAATCGCCTTGATCTGATAAGACCGTAGCAGCTTTATTTTCTTGTCTTTTAGATATTGGTCTCTAGTATTTCTATTAAGATAGCGTGAATCCTTATCAAACTCAGGATCTTGAACTTTGGCAATATAATCTTCTTCAACAAGTTCATTAGCCAATGCTTCTTTGTCGGGCCTGAATTCTTCTCTGTGTTTTAGTGACTCCAAAGTTGGAAATTCTGTAATAATATTCGGGTTCCCAGTTTCAATATCCCAAAAATAATGCGTATTGCCATTGGTTAGAATGATAAAGCGACATTTTTGTGAATAAGCATATTTTCTGGCCTGTTCTTTGGCATCAAGCGGATGCACTGATTCTTTCTTCGCTTCAACCACAACAAGAGGAAAACCGTCATTGTCTAAAAGAAGATAATCAACAAACCCTTTTGTTTCGGCTTCAAAGTCACCTCCCAAAGAATCAAGCTTAGTCTTCGTCAGTTTCACACCAGGCTCAAGTTGAATATTGGCTTTACCATTTTTATCATCAAAAAAACGCCATCCTGATTCTTCAAGCAGCTTATTTATTTTTATCCGAGCTGAAGCCTCTTTTTGCATATTACTTTTTCCAATCCTTAATCATTATCCCGCCTCGCACGCGTTTGACGACAATCTTTTGCTTTTCGCGCCAACCTAGCTCACGGATGATTTCGATCGGCAAAGTGAGGCCGATGGATTTTTTGCCCATCTTGGCAAGTTTTCGAATATTTTTTTCTTCTGCTTTTCTAACTGACATATCCTTATTTCAAAAATAATTTATTTAACGCTTTATACAACACCAAAACGAAATATGGTATTACGAGAAAAAATATATATTCTTCAAGCGGCAGTGAAAATATCTTCACTCCAATCCGCCCATTTCCCGGGAATACCCAGATGCTGTTCATGACGCTGGAATAATAGTCAGCCATCATGCCTGTCACGAAAATGATTGCGAACCACCAGATCGTCGCCCGCTTCTCCCTGGCATTATTCCACAATTTCACACCCGTCAATTTATGAATAGCGAATGTTACAAAAAGATAGACCAGAAGAATGATGAGATATTTCATAGTAATTACATATCTAATTACGTAATTCCATTTTACGCCCAAACCAGCCTTTGGTCCAGTTTTTGGCGGAAGTAAGCGGTTTCGGATGAGCGACAAAAAAACGGGGTTGCCCCCGATTCTTTTATTTCTTGTCATACTTGAATCCCGCGCCGATTTTCCAAACGCCTCTCTCTCGAAAAGCCGGGATACTCTGACGGCGTGCGGCGTTGAAAATTGCCGGTGCTGACACCTCTTGTTTTTTCGCATAATCGGAAAGCGTGATTATTTTCTCACCCTTGAGATACGTGATTCTCTTGTGCAACGATTCCATCAAAGCCAGTGACAAGA
>JAJYJP010000040.1 GCA_021789395.1 bacterium
AACTGCGTAAAAAATTATTGGAAGAGGGAATTTATGTCGAAGCAGGGTCTTTGACGGGCTTGGCCGAGGAAGCGCCGGCCGCTTACAAAAATATCCATGATGTGGTGGACGTAGTCGCTGGCGCCGGCATAGCCAAAAAAGTCGCTTTGCTCAAACCCGTTGCGGTTATAAAAGGATAAAAAATAAATTTTAAAATTGTTTGTCAGTCGTTGAATTCCTGTCGGGCGATGACGGCGCCGAAAATTTCTTTCGCGCCTTTTTGTTTGAGGGCTTTGGCGCATTCGATAAGAGTCGAACCGGTCGTGGCGATGTCGTCGACCAATAAGATTCGTTTATTTCTAATGCGATGAGCTTCTGTATCTGTAACTGTGAAAGCGTCCGCCAAGTTTTCTCTTCGTCCGGCGTAATCTTTTGTTTTCATCTGCGGCGGCGTATATCTTTTGCGGAAAAGCAGATCGGAAACGACCGGAATTTCAAAGCCGGGAGTCAGGTTTTTGGCGATGAAATCTCCCAACAGCTGGGACTGGTTGAAACCGCGCCAACGCAAACGGCGCGGATGGAGCGGAACGGGCACGATGATATCAGGCAGGGGAAGATCGTTTTTAGTTAAGGCCCGAAGCATCATTTCTCCCAGCGGGATGCGCAGGTCGGTAATAAAATTATATTTATAAAGATGGACCAACTTGGAAACATTTTCTTCTTTGTATTTTGTGGCGACTACCAGAGCTTTCAAGGGATAATCTTTTTTGCACCATTGGCAGGTTTTTCCGGATTCCGTGAGGATTTTTTCACACTTGGGGCAGACTTGGAAAGAAAGCGGTTTGATTCGGTTCAAGCAGGATTCGCAAAACCAAACGTCGGGCTGGCCGCAATTAAGGCAAGAGACGGGAAAGAGAGTGTCAAGAATTATATTTTTTGTTTTTTTGAGAATTTTCAATTATCAATGATCAATTTTCATTGGATTTCCAATAAATCAATTTTCAAAACCAACAGATCGATAAATGAAAAATGATTGTGAATTGTAAATTGAAAATTGTAAATTATATAATTTTTAGCTTATCTTTCTCGACAGTGGCTGAAATATTGTTATTCCGCATTTTGCCGTATACGATCATTTCCGCGGCTGGATTCTCAATCATCTCCTGGATATTTTTGCGTACCAGACGGGCGCCTTGATTGAAAGCCAGGCTTTTTTCGGCGATGAACATAGAAACTTTTTTGTCGAAAACGAGGCGGATATCTTTTTTAGCCACCCGTCTGCTCAGTTTTTCCAATTCCAGTTTGGCGATCCTTTGCAGATCCTTCGTGTCCAGGGAATTGAAAACAAGGATATAGTCCAGGCGATTGATAAGTTCCGGTTTCATTTTACGCTCCAACTCCTTGATGACATTATTCTTGATCTGGTTAAATTTTTCGTGCATAGTCCGGTCATGCGATTCCGATTCAAAGCCGACCTTGGAAGCATTGGTAAATTCGTCGGTGCCGGTGTTTGAGGTAAGGATGATGATCGTATTTTTGAAACTGACTTGCGTTCCTTCCGCATCGGTCAAAACGCCGTCTTCCAAGATCTGGAGCAGGATATTGTGGACATCCGGGTGGGCTTTTTCAATCTCGTCAAACAGGATGACTGAATAAGGATTGCGGCGGACTTTTTCTGTCAGGTTGCCGCCTTCGCCGTAGCCGATATAGCCGGCCGGCGAACCGATCAGGGCGGAAACGCTGTGACGTTCCATCAGTTCGCTCATGTCGATCTTGATAAGCGCTTTCGGATTGCCGAAAAATTCTTGGGCCAAAATTTTGGCGGTCAGGGTTTTGCCGACGCCGGTCGGACCGAGAAATAGAAATGATCCGATCGGTCGGTCAGGATTGGCGATGCCGGATTGGGCGCGTAGCAACGTATTGGAAAGTTTTTCCATCGCTTCTTTCTGCCCGATAATTTGGGCGTCAAGAATTTTTTGGATATTTTTAATCTTAACATTTTTTTCTTGCGAAAGTTTTTCCATCGGAACTCCTGAAATTTTGGAAATCGTTTCAATGATATCGGAAGTTTGGATCTCGATCCGACGTTTTTTTTCCGCGGCCAGCCGGTCTTGTTGCATCGTCTTTATTTTTTCCTCCAGCTCTTTTTCCTGCCGCCGCAGTTCGATCGCTTGTTCATAATCTTCGTCGGAAACCAGCCGTTCTTTTTTGCTGAAAAGTTCGGTTTTGACTTTTTCCAGTTCCTTGATTTTCTTGAGAAAATCAGAAACTTTGAACCGAGAGCGGATGTTGGAAGCGGTTTCGTCGATCACGTCGATCGCTTTGTCGGGCAAGAACCGGTTTTGGATGTATTGGACGGAAAGTTCGATCGCCAACGCAATGGCTTCGGCAGAAATGGAAACATTGTGAAATTCTTCATAGTTTTCTTTGATGCCAAGAAGTATCTTTTTGGTTTCTTCCATTGTTGATTCTTTGATATGGACCGGCTGGAAACGCCGTTCAAGCGCGGCGTCTTTTTCGATATGTTTTTTGTATTCGGCAAATGTAGTGGCGCCGATCAGTTGGATCTCGCCGCGCGCCAGAGCCGGTTTGATGATGTTGGCCAGATCCAGGCTGCCGGCGACGTTTCCGGCACCGACGATGTTGTGGATCTCGTCTATAAAAAGGATAACGTCCTTGTTGGTCGAAGCCTCCTTGATTATTTCCTTGAGGCGGGATTCGAATTCTCCACGGAAACTGGTGCCGGCGATGAGTTGGGCGATATCCAAATTCATGATACGCCTGCCGTAAAGGGAAGCCGGGACATTGCCAGCATTTATTAAATTGGCCAATCCGGAAATGAGAGCAGTTTTGCCGACGCCCGGATCGCCCACTAGCAACGGATTATTTTTATTCTTTCTTCCTAATATATTGATAATGCGGTCGATTTCTTTTTCTCTTCCGATAACGATTTCTTTTTTGTTTTCAGTTTCAACATTGACATTGGTGCAAAATTTATCGATAAAAGGCGTGGGCGAGGAAGATCCTGCTTTTTGTTTGTGGATGATTGTTTCGGGAATGTTGAATAATTTGGAAATTTGGGAAAGTTGGTCGGGTTCGAACAAAGACTTGATCGCTTGCTTGGTTTTTTTAATTTCGGCTTTCGAAAGGATCTCGTTGATAATTTTGTCGTTCGATCCGAGCAGGGCGTAGGCAAGGTGTTCAGTGCCGACGTAAGAGTATCCGAAATCTTTGGCGATCGAAAAAGCGGCGACAAGTGTTTTTTTAAGTCCGGCGGAAGGCGCAAGGACTTTGTCTTCCAATCCGGGAGAATTTTCTTTCAATAATTTTTGGAAAGCTTCCTTGCTCAGTCCGAAGTCGGTCAGAATGCTGCTGCCCACACTGCCTTTTTCCGCAAAAATGGCGAACAGTAGGTGACTGTTTCCTATCTCGCCATATTCAAGATCGTGGGCGATTTCAGTGGCTTTGAACAGGGCGCTTTTGGCGTGGTTAGTCAGTTTTTTATGGGCTTTGTGATAAGCCTCTTTATCGAATGAGTTTAGCATAAATTTAAAATATTCATAACTTAGTTTATTTTTAAAAGCGAGGTATGTCAACCTGGCTCAAATGACATTGTTAATACTACAGCGCTTTGTTATTTTTATTCATATTTTTTTAATATTTTTTTGAAAGGTAAAAAAGCTCATGTGGATAACTGTTGTTGTCGTCAGGATTCTAAAAATGTGATATAATAAAAATCGATAATCAAGTAAAATAAAAATAAAAATGTTTGGCCTCGGAAAAAATAGTTTTCTTGGCATAGATGTGGGCACGTCGGCAATCAAAGTCGTTGAAGTTAAAGTAAAAAACAAAAAACCGGTGCTTTCCAATTATGCCTGGGTAGGCTTAGAGAGCTTTTCTGGCGAGGATGAAAAGACGATTGAAACTGAAACCGGCTGGTCAGCTTATTTGAAACAATTAATAAAAGCTTCCAAAATCAAAAGCCGTAACGCGTATGTTTCCATTCCAGCTTTCGGCGGCTTGATAACGCTTATTGAGTTTCCTGAAATGTCCAAAGGAGAATTGGATCAGGCGATAAAGTTCGAAGCCCATAAATATATACCGACTTCGCTTGACGATATTGTTTTAAGCTGGGACATTGTCGGAACAAAAAACGAAGTGAAGTTGCCCAATAACAATCCTTCATCTGAGCAGCAACCGCCATCCGCGCAGAAAGTGCAGGTACTCCTCGTGGCGGCGCCAAAGACGCGGGTGGCAAAATCGGAAAAACTCATCAGGGATGTCGGCTTGAATTTGAAATCTATCGAAATAGAGAGTTTTGCCATTGTCAGATCTTTGGTTGGAAACGATCAGGGCAATTTTGTCATTGTCGATATCGGATCGCGCGTTTGTAACATTGTTCTGGTGGAAAAGGGCGTCATCAAGGTTAATCGCAACATTGATGCCGGAGGAAAAGACATTACTAAAACTGTTGCGCGCAGCTTTGGAGTGGAGGAAGAGAGGGCGGAAGAAATGAAAATTATTGGGCAGAATTTTCTGGAGGAGGAAATGAAGATGACATTCCCGGCGTTGGAGAATATTGCTGGAGAAATTAAAAGAGTGTTAAGCGCTTACTATAAAGACGACCAAGTCGATCAGGTTGACAGCATAATCTTGTCGGGAGGAACAGCCAATCTGAAAGGAGTGGAAAAATATTTCAACGATGCTTTGAAAATAAAGACGACGATTGGAAATCCGTTAGGAAGGATCGAGTATGATAAAAAGTTGGAATCCAAACTAAAAACTCTCAAGCCGCAATTGACTGTGGCTGTCGGATTGGCGTTAAAAGGGGTGGAGGAATATTTAAAAAATAAATAGCTTAATAATTTTCGGGCTGCGGCCCTAGAAAAATATGGTTAACATAAATTTAACAACAGCTGATGCGGCGAGCAATAAGAAGGTTGATCTTACTAAGGACATCCCGCTTTTAATAGTGGTGTTGATTTTGGCGGTTATCGTGTACGCCGGACTGATGATTTATGGAAGAACTTTGAGCGATAAGATTCAGGGAATGAATGTGGAATTATCCAGCCGGACGAACCAGCTCGAAAATAGTTCTAAAGATGTGATGAATTTTCAAAACAGACTAGTGTCGGCCAATGGATTGTTGGCGCAAAAAGATGAGGCGAAAGCTACTTTGGGCGAACTTGAAAAAGACATAATTCCTGGAGTATATGTCGAATCCTATCAATATTCCTCCCAAAGCGGATTGGATCTGACTTGTGTTGCTGATAATTTTGATGATATGGCCAAGCAGATCTTAAGTTTTAAAAATTCTGCCAATTACGCGGCGACCGTCGGTAAATCCGATATGAACAACGGAAAAATAGAGTTTGATATAAATTTGAAAGATAAATAAAAAATAATTTTTTTAAATCCGATTTTGTCGGAGCAAAAATATGAAATTAAAAGTTTTATTAACGCCGGTACTGATAGTCGTCATCGTGGTTTTTATCATATGGGTTATCGTCCCCAGTTTTATGGCCATCCAGACCCAGCTCAAAAATCAGAGCGATTTGCAGAGCAAGTTGTCGGATATCCAGACTAAGACCGTCATGGCTGGCAAGTTGGCACAGGAGCTTTCGGCTAGCGCGGCGCAAGAAGACTCACTTAATAACTATCTGCCTGATTCCAGAAAAGTAGAGGATATTGTCAGCGAATTGAATTCTGTTGCCGATAACTCCGGAGTTTCTATTAGCAACCTCTCTCTGGATCAATCACAGGGTAATATTGGTACGGCAATGAGTCCGGCGGCAAATGCTCAAACGGCGACAAGCCCGAGCGGCAAGCCTGTAAGTTTCGATGTCGATTATGGGATTATCGGCAGTTACAGCAATATCAAATCGGTCATTGAGGAATTGTCCAAGCTTGCAAGATTTAATAGCATCGATTCTTTAAAAATCACGGAAGCATCCAGTGGTTCCGGTCAGTCCAGCGCTCCTAGCCAAGGCGCTGCTACCAATTCGGCCCCGCAAAATTATTTACAGGCGGATATGACCCTAGTTTTCAATTATCTTCCGAATACCGGAGTGGCTGACATCAGCAATTCAATTTTTACTAGCGGAAATTTCGATATGTCGGTTGTGGACAATATTAAAAATAAGACTAATGCCAACGCGGCGGAAGTGAGCGTGGGAACGGCAGGTACGACTAATCCGTTCCTTCCGTAATTTATTGCAATGACCGAAAATGTTAAAAAAGACAATTCAGCAAAAGACGATATTGAAGACAAGGCGAAGGCCTTGGGATTGGATTATCTCCAAGAAGCTCCGAAAAACATCCCCAGTCCGGTTATCAATATAATACCCGAAGAAGTTGCCAAAAAAAACAAGATTGTTGCTTTTGAGAGAGTTGGAAATTCAGTCAAGGTAGCCGCTCTGGATCCGCAAGATATCAACGCTCTTAATGTCCTGAGATTTATCGCCGAAAAAGAGAAATTAGAAGTGGTTCTTTATCTGGCTGGGGAACAAGTGTTTAAAGATATGATCGGATTTTACGGCGGGCCGACCGAGATGGTAAAGGAGGCGGTGCAATCCTTCCAGCAAGACATGATTTTCAATCCTGAATCTGAAGACAGGGAAGCAAGTGAGAAAAGAAAAGAGGAAGTATTGAAAGATGCGCCGGTAACGAAACTGGTCCAGGTGATTATCAGCCATGCGATCGAGGGGCATGCCAGCGATATCCATATCGAGCCGATGGAAAAAGATTATCGAGTGCGTTTTCGGGTGGATGGCATCTTGCACGTCAGTCTGATTTTGCCGAAAGAAATCGGCCCGGTGGTAATTTCGAGAATTAAGATTTTAGCTAATTTAAAAATAGACGAAAAAAGAAAACCACAGGACGGAAGATTCCGATTGAGCAACAACAATAAGGATATTGATTTCCGTGTCTCGACCCTGCCGGTAATCAATGGGGAAAAAGTGGTGATGAGAATCTTGGACAAGGATTCGGGAATCACAAGCATCGAAAGTTTGGGATTGATCGGCACTTCATTGGAAAACACCGAAAAGGCGATCAAGGAAACTTACGGAATGATCCTGATGACCGGACCGACCGGATCGGGAAAATCAACCACTCTTTACGCGCTCCTTAAGATTTTGAATAATGAAGAGAGGAATATAATCACTTTGGAAGATCCGATCGAATACGACATCGAAGGGCTGAATCAGAGTCAGATCAAGCCGGAAATCGGTTATACGTTTGCAAGCGGTCTGCGTACGATTCTGCGTCAAGATCCAAATGTTATAATGGTGGGAGAGATCAGAGATGCGGAAACGGCTGAGCTGGCCGTCCACGCCGCCCTGACCGGTCACTTGATGTTTTCGACTTTGCACACCAACACCGCTATCGGCGCTATTCCGCGACTTATCGATATGGGAATCGAACCGTTCTTGATATCCTCTTCTCTCCGGATGGTGATGGCGCAGCGGTTGGTGAGAAAAATTTGCGATGATTGCAAAGAAAAAGAGACCGTTCCGGAGTTGGTCAAGAAAAATATCAAAGAAGAGGTCAAAAAGATTTCCGAAAAAGAGTTGGAAAAATACGGAATCGATCCGGACGGCGAAGTTGTTTTTTATCACGGCAAAGGCTGTGAGAAATGCAACGGTACCGGCCTGAAAGGACGAGTGGCGATTTATGAAGCGGTTCCCATTACGGAAAAGATGAAGTCGATCATTACGGAAAAGGCCGGTTCGGAAATTCTGATTACCGAGGAGAGGGATAGGATGGGACTCCTGACGATGAAGCAAGACGGTTTATTGAAAGCCTTAAAAGGACTGACGACACTAGAAGAGATCGAGCGGGTGACGGGTGGAACGTTCGCTTTGGCCGAGGAAGACGTATAATAAAAATTTTAAATTTTAAATTTCAAATTATAATTAAATTATGGACGGAGAAGACAAAAAGAAAATAATGGTAGTCGAGGACGATGTTTTTGTGATGGACATCTATCACACGAAACTGGAACAGGAAGGTTTTCAGGTAATTGAGGCGGCGAACGGACTGGAAGCGATAAAAAAATTGGAAGAAGTGATTCCGGATGTGATGCTTTTGGATATCCTGATGCCTTATATGGATGGGCTGGAGGTTTTG
>JAJYJP010000041.1 GCA_021789395.1 bacterium
ATAAGCTTTTTGGCCACGGGCGCCTTCAAACAAGAAAGCCAATTTGCCTTTGACCAAATCATTTCTAATCTCTTCCGTTGAGAGTGGAGGCACTAGAAAATCCACCATCTTGAAAATTTCCGTGTAAATTCCGCCCAAGCCGTAAAGAACGATCGGCCCGAAAACCGCGTCTTTCTTGATTCCCAAAATCAATTCCGTCTGACGCGGCAGCATCGGCTGGACAATGATATTTTCTCCGGGAAAATTCTCCCGCATCTTTTCTATGGCCACTTCCAGTCCGTTCTGATCCTGGATGTTCAGAATCAAACCTTGCCGATCCGTCTTGTGAAGGACTTTGTCGCTATCCACCTTGACCACCACCGGAAATTTGACGCTAACCAATCTTTCCGGATCATGATTAGCGGAAACGGAATCGATCGTCCTTATTCCGTAAGTTTCCATAACTTCCTTGGCTTCAGAAAAAAGAAGGGCGGAGCGGCCAACCGCTTTAGCGGAGGCAATGATTTGAGAAACTTTTTCTTTCCGCTGCGAAACTTCGGCAAAAGACGGTTTCTCCTTTTTCTCTTCCGAAGTATTTTTGAAAATGCTCCACTTGTAATATTCGTCCAGCGACTGGATGGCCTGTTTCGGAAAAGAAAAATTGGGAACATTGTTTTCTTTCAATTTCGCGATCGCTTTTTCCACCCGTTCGCCGCCGATGAAAATCGTCATCACCGCTTTTTCGCTCCTGTTTTTAAATTCAATCACTTTATCCGCCACTTTCTCTACTGGCGTCTGATCCTGAGGAGTTAGCACGCAAATCACCGAGCCGATTTTTTCCTGTCGGCCGATAATTTCCAACGCTTTTTCGTAGCGGTCTTCCAACGCATCGCCTAAAAGATCGATCGGATTTTCCACCGAAGATTCTTCCGGCAGAAAATCCCGAAATTCTTTTTTCACCTCTTCGTCCAAATCGGCCAGACCAACGCTTTTCTTTTTGAATTCGTCAGTCGTCAGCACGCCCGGTCCGCCGGCATTGGTAATTATTACCGCCTTGTCGGTAGCCGGAACATGGTTTGCAGAAATAAAATTTATGAGGCTGAAAAAATTTTCCAGATTTTCCGCCCGGATGATCCCGGTCTTTTCAAACACGGCATCGATCGTTTCGTCGCTTCCCGCCAGCGCGCCGGTATGAGAAGAAATGGCCTTTTGCGTTTTTTCGGTCTTGCCGGCTTTCAGGATGACCACGGGTTTGTTGCGGGAAACTTCCTGCGCTACTTCCATAAATCTTTTGCCATCCTTGATTCCCTCCAAATACATCGCGATCACTTTAGTGTCTTCGTCGTCGTTCAGATATTTCAAGAGTTCCGATTCGTCGATCTGCATCTTGTTACCGACAGAAATGATGTAAGAAAATTTGATGTTCTCTTTTTTGGCGATATCCATGATAGCCACTGCCAACGCGCCCGATTGGGAAACGAACGCGATGTTGCCCGCTTCCGGCAGTCCGCCCGCAAACGAAGCATTGAGTTTGATTTTGGGCACTATGAAGCCCAGGCAGTTCGGACCAATAACATTCAGTTTGTATTTCTGAGCTAGCGCGTCCAATTCTTTTTCCCGCACCTTTCCCTCTTCGTTTGTTTCCGCAAATCCGGCGGAAATCACGACGAAATTTTTAATTTTATTAGCGCATTCTTCGATCGTAGCATTTACAAATTTCGCCGGAATAGCGATGACCGCCAGTTCGACGTCTTCTTTGATATTAGCAAGGCTCTGATAACATTTTCGGCCAAAAATTTCTTCGTGCTTTGGATTTACGAAAAATATCTCACCGGCATAACCCAGTTCAATCAAGTTTTTCGCAAGCACATTCCCAACCTTGCCGTCTTCCGGTGACGCGCCGACAATGGCAATGGATTTAGGATTAAATAAATTGTTCAACATAAAAATTATAATTTTTTAACTTCGATTAATTTAGCTCTCTCCCTAATTTCGTCTTCACTCATCAATCCAGCCACTCCGCCGTAGGCTTGAACAACGCCGGCACCATTTACAATTCCTCGCCGCAAACAATCTTCCAAACCCTCACCCTTTATGTAACCTGCCAGAAACCCGCTCGAGAAAGCATCGCCGGCACCAGTCGAATCGATCGCCTCCACTTTCTGCGCCTCGGCGTGGAAAATACTTTCTCCGGCATACGCCCAAGCACCCCGCTCTCCGTCGGTCAATGCAATGACTTTCGCTCCCAAGTCATGCAGTTTTTTGATTAAAAATATTTCATCATTCGATTCATCTTCAGAAAATTTTTCTTCCAGATGGGAAATTGTTTCAATAGCTTCGTCCTTATTGACAAACAAAACATCGGCATGTCCGAGCGACTCAATCATCTTTTGGACATTCTCCCGAATAAAAGTATAGCGAGGATTATAGGCAACCCGAACACCTGATTCAAAAATTTTGTCTAACTTGCTCGCCCAGTCCCCGGCCAGATCGCCGATGTAAACCCACTCGGACTTTTTCAGTTCTTCCAGATTTATTTTTAGCTCTCCATTGGCTTTCTGATTGGAAAAGATTACCCGGTCGCCGCTTTTGACATCCACAATGATGGATGACATATCGCTCGGATAATCATTTTCCACTACGACCAGTTCCGTGTCGACATCATGTTTTTCAAATTCTTTCTTGATCCAGTCTCCGCTCACATCGTCTCCAATCATGGCGTGAGTGCCGGAAGAAATTCCCATTCTTGCCAGACCGCAAGCCACGTTGGCTGCCACGCCGCCCAGAGACTCATATCGGTCCTTGATTTTATATTTCGCTCCCAGCTCGAAAGAAATTTTTTTCTGGGCGGTCAAATCCTCCGGCGTATCAGCTACGATTCCTTCGCTCGTCGGAAAAAAAATATCCTTGCAGGCCGAGCCAATGCAGATTACTTTAGTCATAATTTAAATTTTAACTTAAATTTTAAACTTGATTTTTTAATTATACCACAAGTCAAGCCAAGGCATAAAAATCAAGAAAGTTTTAATTGTTAAAATTTGTTTAAAAATTCGGGTCATACATACATCCCGAACATTCGAAATTTCCTCCGCAACCAGAACCACTAGAATCAGTATCGGCAGAAACTCCCCCATCAGATCCAATACAATAATATTTTTGTTTTCCGGGCAACCACACCATAATAGAAAGACTTGTTGAAGTATTATTTCCCATTGCTGGCCCTATATACAAATAGGTAGGATACTGAGCCGTAAACGCAAGAACCGGATAAACAAAGGTCATTGCATATAAGTACGAATGATTTAAACTAGCTAAAGCGTTATTATATAAACTCAAGCAGGCACTCCTTACAGACTGAGGATCCGAGGTCTGCCCAAAATTTGAATTACAACCTAAGGCACTACTTATAGTGTAATCATCATTTGCATTTAAATTCGCATAATAATTATTGAAATCTCCTGTTGCCACAGAATCCACCTGTGCAGCTTTCATTATTGATTCGGCTGATTCCATTATCGAAGCATCCCCAGCTTTCAGCTTGGCCGCATTCAAATTAACCATTATTATCGAAGCCAAAATACCTATAATGGCAACCGCCATCATTAATTCGATCAAGGTAAATCCTTTTCTATTTTTACTTTGTTTAATTCGTAGCATTGATTCCATGTTGTTGAAGTAAAACATTTATCGGAACGGAAGGCACTGGCAATTTTTTAGATCTGAAGTAATTTGAATTCGCTAAAATTGAAACGATCAAAATAACCAGAAGAACCAAAATAATAACAAACATAACTATCGCCCGAATTGGAACAATTGTTCCGTAATTTAGAAAAATATATTCTTGGATTTTTTTGAGAAAATTCATAATTGAGTTTGATTATTGATTTTATCTGTTTTTAGTTATTCGGCACCCACCAAGCTATCCCTTCGTAGCTCCAGACATTGGACGGATAATGCGAGAGAATGTAATCTTTTTCTGATTGAGAAGAAGTATAAAAATGGCCGTTGTATTGGTTGCTCCAGAATCGATAGACTGGAGTGGTGTTGGCTTCTTGGGCAGGATAAGCATAGAAAGTGATGCCCTCATAGTTCCAGACATTGGAAGGATAATGAGAACTCACATAGTCTTTCTCCGATTGGGAGGCAGTATAGAAATGACCGTTGTACTTGGAGCTCCAGAAGCGGTAGACCGGAACAGTGCCGGATTCCTGGGTGGAATAGGCATTGAAACCTATTCCTTCGTAATGCCAAACTGCGTCGGGATAATGGGAGATGACATAGTTTTTCTCATCCAAGGAGGCGGTGTAAAAATGATGATTGTATTTATCGCTCCAGAAACGGTAGACGGGGACGGAAGTAGGAGTGGGGGCGGGAGTGGAAGCGGGAGTGAATTCATAGGCGCCGATGTCCCAAGCGCCGGTGGTGGGACGAGGGTTGTTATTCAGATCGGTGGTAAAGGTTGATGAGAGATTGGTGCCGGCTTTGATAGCGGGAGAAGTATTAAGGAGATTCCAATTGCCGCTGCCAACATTTCCATTGGGAAGGGAGATGAAGCCGGGATAGGAGCTTGAATAATTGTTACCGCCCAGGCTGTTGCAGTCGTATCCCGCAGCGCAGGTTGAGGAGAGAGATTTGTATTGGTTGGATCCGATGTAATCCAGTTCGCCATAGCCGCCCAGAGTCGTAATATTGTAAAGGTTATGATCGATAGTGACATTGTTGCCCGTGCGCGATGCGATCAAGCTGCCTATAGCCACCCCGGAGAAGATATTATTTTCAACATTGGTAGTTAATGGATTGACTGTATTTGTGGCATATGCGATACAAAAACCTTTATTGACGCCCGTGTCATAGCCAACCAGGGCATCGCTTGAAAAAGTATTGTTGTAAACATTTATTTTTCCCCAATCGTTCGAGCCAAACTCCACGAAATTCTGCATCGGGGTCCCGTTTGAAGAATTGTTTTCAATGGAAAAAACATTGTTGTAAATGGAGGTGTTGCTCGTATAGCCGTTTGAATAATACTGGGCCGTGCAATATTCCCACGACCCATTAAACAGGTTATTATGAAAAAGGATGTTGGTAACGGATGGGGCTGTGCCACTGCACCCCGCAGGGCAGCCCACCATCAGGCCATCATTATGAAAGCCTCCGGTGCTATAAAGGTCTCCGGCCAATGTGAGCCCCGGCCCTTCCCATTTGTTGTTATAGACGCGCACATCGTTGACCGTGTAGCCCGTATAACCGTAGATTACGCCACGCCCTGCGTAGCTTATCTGATTATCATGGATGTAAATTGAGCCCGCGTTCTGGCGGTTGTAATAGTTTGAATAACTGAAGGCCTGAACGGAATGCGGAGTAAGGATGCAGTTTTCAACCTCGATGGAACTGCCACTTCCAGAAAAATCGACAGCTGTGCCGGTGGCATATTGTGTCGAACTTGGATTGCCAATATTCTGGAATCGAAGGCCGTTTATGACAATGTTGGAAACTGTATTTCCTCCATCCCCGAGAAGCCAGCTATTTGCCCCCAACGTCGCCGCTCCATTCAGCCCGCACACATTGAGCCCTTCCGCCGTCTGGCAGCCGTCGAAGATGGGAGGCGTCCACGAAGACCCGGCATACCATGTCTTATCCACCGTGTATTGATCGGGATTGCCGGTTGAGCCACCGGTCTGAATGTTCCAAGGAAATATAGGGTCTGCCACCGACCATGCCCACGTCACGCCGCCTTTGAAGATGAAGATGTCACCGGCCTGGTGCGTATATGTTCCGGCAAAACCCTTCATATAAGGCTGGTGTTTCCAAGGGGTTGATTTGGAGAGTCCTGAATTAGAATCGGATCCTCCGCTATAGTCGATGTAGTAGGTAGCGGCATGAGCGGAATGGGTATAAAATAAAAAGCTTCCCAAAAAGATTGAGAAACTAAAGACAAACTTAATCAGTTTCAGTTTTTTCAAATAAGATTTGCTTTTAATATTTGATTTTCTCATTTGTATCCAGCATTGTACTTCTATGATAACTCATTGTGATAATCTGTAAATGCATGAGCTACTCACAAAAAAAGTTCAAAATAGCGGATCAATCATCACACCCGGCTTTTCTTTCTCGATCACTTTCAAAATGGTCGGCGTGATATTGCCTAAAACTCCTCCGCCTTGCAATTTTATCCCCTTGAATTTATCGCTCACCAACAGGAACGGCACGGGATTTTTCGTATGAAAAGTGTTGGGCTGGTCGGAATTGGCGTCCCACATATCATCGGCATTGCCATGGTCGGCCGTGATGATCAGATTGCCGTTTCTTTTTAAAACTTCCTTCGCCAAAATCTCAATTTGTTCATCTACCGTTTCGACCGCTTTGATCGTCGCTTTCAGATCGCCCGTGTGGCCGACCATGTCGGCGTTGGCATAATTGATCGCGATGAAATCGTACGCGTCTTTTCGAAGCGAATCCAAAACCTTCTCCGTAATGAGACGAGCCGACATTTCCGGAATTTGCGCGTACGAATCGACCGTCGGCGACGGAATCATGATCCTTTCCTCGTCATCGACCGGATCGGCATAACCGCCGTTCAAAAAATATGTGATATGGGCGAATTTTTCCGACTCGGCAATATATAATTGTCGCAAGCCGCTTCCCAAAACCATCGGCAGCGTGGATGAAACTATTACTTCCGGATAAGCTTTATGTTCATCAAGATTGGGACCGAAATCCGTCATCGCCACAAAATACAGATTCTTAATCTTATCGATCACCGGCATGTTGTCCCGGATGATACTTTCTTTATTGATTGCGACAAACAATTTGCTCATCTGACGCGCCCGATCGGACCGCAAATTGAAAAAGATCAGCGAATCGTTTTCTTCCACTTTCGCGACCGGTCGATTATTTTCCACAATGACAGTCGGCAAAAGATATTCGTCGGTCAATCCGGCTTTGTACGCGTTCTCGATCGCCTCTTCCGCTGAACCGACCTGTCCGCCGCGTGCAAAAACAATCGCGTCATATGCTTTGGTGATGCGCAACCAATTTTTAGCCCGATCCATCGCGTAAAATCTTCCGGACAGCGTTGCGATTTTTCCAATGCCCTCTTCCTGCATAATCTGACGAAAATGCTTGAGATGAGTGAGCGCGCTTTTCGGATAGGAATCACGCCCGTCCGTAAACAGGTGACAGTAAACTTCTTTAATGCCGTCTTTCTTGGCCAATTTCAAAATCGCCCGAAAATGTTCCGGATCACTGTGCGGACTGTCCGAATCGCCCATCAGCCCCATCACGTGGAAATTGCCGCCCGATCTTTTGGCATGCACGATCGCGCCGACCATTGCCGGATTAGTAAAAAAACTGCCATCTTTGATGCTTTCGGAAATATATTTCGAGTCTTGAGCGATGATTCTTCCGGCGCCAATGTTCATATGACCCGATTCCGATCCGCTCATCTTATGATCTTCCAAACCGACGTCCTCACCGGTCGCTCCCAAAGTGGTTGAAGAGTAAATTTCATATAAACGATCTAAAGCCGGTTTCTTGGCCAGCGTGATCGCATTGCCTTGAGACGGCGGAGCGATGCCCCAACCGTCCATGATTACCAGAAGCGTAGGTGCTTTTATTTTAGACATACAATTCTAAATTTTAAATTTCCTCTTCAATCCTTAATAATCGATTATATTTGCAGATCCTTTCGCCGCGCGAAAGCGAACCGGATTTGAT
>JAJYJP010000042.1 GCA_021789395.1 bacterium
ACGACCGCCATGGGCGAAAGCACGTCTGACTATATGGTGCATGTCATGAATCCCGTCATCGCCGTAGGTATCGGAGGCGTCGCATTCGCAATTGCTATCATTCTCCAATTTTCAGTGAAAAAATATACGCCTTGGATCTATTGGTTGGCTGTCACTATGGTGGCGGTCTTTGGAACAATGGCGGCCGATGTGATGCATGTCGGCCTGGGAATTCCGTATCTGGACTCGACCATTTTTTTCGCAGTTTCTTTAGTGATCATCTTTTCGCTCTGGTACGCGGTGGAAAGAACTTTGTCTATCCACAGTATCTATAGCAAGCGCCGCGAACTGTTCTATTGGGCGACGGTGCTGGCCACATTTGCGCTCGGTACCGCCGCGGGCGACATGACCGCTTACACGCTGGGGTTAGGATTTCTTTCTTCCGGAATAATGTTTGCCGTCGTGATTGCGCTTATCGCGCTGTCTCATTATGTCGCCAAAGAAATTCTGACGCTCGAACATAAACACATGACCAGAAACGCAGTGCTGGCTTTCTGGCTTGCCTACGTCGTAACCCGTCCACTGGGTGCTTCGTTTGCGGATTGGTTCGGGAAGCCGCAGAGTTTCGGCGGAGTTGGAATGGGCGATGGGACGGTTAGTCTGATTCTGACAATCTTAATTATAATTTTTGTCGGGTATCAATCCGTCAATAAAAAAGGTGCGCGTGTTACTGCGCGAAAAACTGTAACATCTGTTGATCGAATCTAATTTTATTCGGTTGGATTTTCTTTTGTTTTTGTTGTAACATATGCTCACATATGCGGTTTTTAATTATCGAAGACAATAAAAAACTGGCTGTATCCCTCAAAAAAGGCTTGGAGCAAGAAGGTTTTGCCGTTGATTTCCTGCTGGATGGCAAGGAAGGTTTTCAAAGAATTTTACAATGCAAAGAAGATTATGATTTGATAATTCTTGATTTGATGCTGCCCAGCAAAGACGGCATCGCTATCTGTCAGGAATTGCGTCAACAGAAAATCACAATTCCCGTTCTTATGTTGACCGCCAAAGATACTATTGACGATAGGATTTTGGGTTTGAATATAGGCGCGGATGATTATTTGGTCAAACCGTTTTCCTTTGATGAATTAGTCGCTCGGATTAAGGTAATATTGCGTCGGCCGAAAGAAGTATTGCTTGCGGAAATTAGGGTGCGAGATTTGATTTTGAATGCGACTACAAGAAAAGTCTTTCGCGGCAAAAAAGAAATTTTATTGACGCTCAAGGAATTTTCCTTGTTGGAATATTTGATGCGCAATCCCAATCAAGTATTTACTCGGGAACAATTGTTGGATCACGCTTGGGACCATTCTTTTGATTCTTTTAGCAACGTGGTTGATGTCCATCTGAAGAATCTGCGTAAAAAAATCGATGACAATCAAGATGAAAAAATATTGGAAACAATTCGCGGGGTGGGTTACCGGATCAACGGATAGGCTGTTTGTGTCGGCGAGAATCCGTCTGGCTGCTTTTTATTTATTCATAACAGCTACGATTCTGGTTATTTTCAGCTTGATTCTGTATTTTTCACTCGTACAAATTTTCAAAGATAGTTTTGGCAAAGAAGGTCCCGATCTGCGTGACAAGAGTGACATGCTTGTCGTGCGCACAATTCACGATCTAAAAGTGGACGCACTTGAACTAGATGTTATTGCATTGCTTGTAGTCAGTGGTTTAAGTTATGTCCTTGCGGGAAAAACTCTCAATCCGATCCGTAAAGCGATGGAAGCCCAAAAAGAATTCAGCGCCAATGCTTCCCATGAATTGCGGACGCCGTTAGCTGTTATGAAAACAGAATGTGAAGTTGCCCTGAAAGATCACGATTTAAGTCCTGAAGCTATACGCGTAATTTCCAGTAATTTGGAGGAAGTTGACAGAATGTCATCCATGACGGAGGATCTTCTCAAATTTTCCCGCCTAGAATCAGAAAAAGGGGAAGTCTTTTCCTCCAGAGTTAATATTGCTGATGTTGTTGCAAGTGTTGCAAAAAGGATGAATACAATAGCTGCGGAAAAAAAAGTTATTCTTAAACTTGGCCACTTAGATCAAGGTACGATTTTAGGAAATCGCGGCTATTTGGAAACTATGATATTTAACCTGGTTCGAAATGGCATTAATTACAACAAACATGGCGGCACTGTTGAAATTAATCTTGTGAATGATGGCAAGACAATGAGGTTGACGATTGAAGATACTGGAATTGGAATAGGTCAGGAGGATTTGCCTCACATTTTTGAAAGATTCTATAAAGTCGATAAGAGTCGTACCTCGGGAGGAACGGGAGTGGGGCTTTCGATCGTTGAAGCGATCATAGAAAAGCACAATGGATCCATCGAGGTTGAAAGTAAACTCGGGGCAGGTACTAAAGTGATTGTGTACCTTCTGGTGGCTTAAACTCTCGACAGTTTTGCTTCATATTTTCTTCATCTGATGCTTGTATTTTATATGTAAGGACATATTAAAATGCTCATCAGGAACAAACTTAAAAAAATTGCGATAAGTCTTGCAGGATTCATCTTCTTGGTCGTTTTTGCTTATGGCGTCAAATCCAAAGACGATAATGAGAAATTGGCTCAAGAAGCGGCAAGCAATGCTGATTCAACAAACTCTGATGATTCTTCCGTGCCTGATATTTCAGTCCAGGATTCTTTTCCTGTTTCTCAAGTTCCGACCAATCCGGTTCCGCAAACTTCCGACGCTGTCCAGCCGCGAGCAGCAGATCCTGTGTCGACGCCTTCTGCAACTAAAACGCCGGTTTCCAATCCTGTTCAATTGCAAACTACGACGCAAATTCCGCCTGTTTCTGTTGCGACCGTCCAGTCAAAGCCCGCTCCCAAACCAAAACCAAAACCAAAACCTAAACATAAAAAACATCATAAAACAAGAAGCTCGTGAAATTTTTTCTAAAAATAATTTTATATTTGATTTTGTTTTCAGCAGTCTTTTTCTTTTTTTATATGATTCTGGAAAAGATTTCGCCGATGGATTTTTCATCCAATTGGGCTTGGTATTTGTCCCGCTCATCAGGAATTCTGGGTTATATATTTTTATGGCTGACTATCTTGCTGGGTTTGGCGATCAGGAATCCGCTTTTGAAAAAGATCTATAATTTCGATACACATTGTTTTCTGGGCGCGGCCAGCGTGTTTTGGTCTCTGGTGCATGGCACCAGCCTGCTTTTTGATCCCATGATTAAGTTTGGCGTAGGCGATATCGCCATCCCGTTCTTTTCTCAGAATACAATAGTTGATCCTGTCTACATGGGATTGGGAATATTCGCTTTCTATTTTCTTGCCATTATAACCATCACTTCCTATTTGAGGGCCAATTTGTATAATTGGTTCTGGCGAGTTTTGCATTTTTTAAATCCAGTGGCTTTCGTTTTTGTCGTTCTTCATGGATATTTCAACGGAACGGACATCAATAACAATTTCTTTATCGGAAGCTCTTATTTGTTTTCCGCATTCGTTCTGGTATTGGTTTATGTTATAAATCTGATTGTTGCGATTGTTAGAAAAATCGAAAATAAAGAAATGGATCGGCACTCTGTCTAGTTTTGATGTTGCATGGCCGCGCTGGAAATGAAATAAACAATGCCTAATTGACGGGGTTTTTAAACTTCATATTTTCTTCATCTTAATTTTCTATGCTTAACTTGGTTAAAAAATCAAGTGTATTTTGGCACAAATAATAAATTAAATTTAAAAAATGGAACAATTTAATCCAGAAGGAAAAATTGCCGGTTACAACAGAAAAACTATAGTCATAGTGCTTGTCGCCGTAATCGCACTAGGCATCGGTTTTTACGTCGGCGCTAAATATGAGAAAAGCAAGCTGGCTAGATTGGGGCTATTGAAAAACAACAGCAATGGCGGTGCCGCTGTCGCGCAAAAAACAAAGAAAAAGAAAACCAAAGCAAAAACTAATCAAGTGTCTGGTAACGTTATCTCGGGCAGTATCGTATCAAAAAATGCTCAAAGCGTGACAATAAAGACAAATGGTAATGTTTCACAAATCGTTTCTGTTACTTCTGCAACAAAGATTGGCGCAACGGAAACTGGAACATTGGCCGATCTGACTGTCGGGGAACAAATAACCGTCAGCGGCACGAAAAACCCAGATGGAAGTTTCACTGCTACAAATATTCAGCCGGTTGCCCCAACGGCTGTTGTAAAATAAGCGTTAAATTGTTCGGCATTATGGATAAAATCACAGGCATTGTAACCGGAGTCGATGTTGTTGACGTCGAGCGTTTCAAGAAAATCATGGAAGCGAGCGGCAGACCATTTTTGGAAAGAATTTTTTTTGAAGCGGAACTTTCCGATGTCCAACCGGAGCATCTGGCTGGAATATTTGCCGCCAAAGAAGCCGTGAAAAAAGCTTTTGAAATTACGGAAGATATCTGGCATAAGGTCGAAATTAGGAAGCGGCCGTCGAGAAAACCGGAAGCAGTTTTGCATTTTGATCCGGAAATGAAAGTCATTAGCACGGATGTAAGTATTTCACACGACGGGAATAGTGCTGTAGCAACATTCGTTGCTTTGGTTGAAAATAAATTTTAAGAATAAACATGAGTAGCGAACAATCCGCAATCCAAGAAAAGGTTTTGGATATATTGGAAAAAATAACCGGAACGGATGAAGTTAAAAAAAATTTAGACCTGGCTTTATTTGATGAATATGTTCTTGATTCTTTGGGACTGGTTCAGTTAGTTGTCGAACTTTCTCAAGCTTTTAAAATTGAAATCGCTCCGGCCGAGGTGGAGCGGGAGCAATGGTCCAGTCCGCGCAAAATAATCGATAACATCGAAAAAAGAATCGTGCAAAAATAATTTGTTTATGGAACGAAAAAATCTCCCATTATCGTTGATAGCGGCCGGATGTGCGATTCTTCTGATTGCGGTTGCAATCTTTTTTGGTCAGAATTATGCGAATAACCTGGAACAAAAATATATCCATGCAATCGCGCCTCTGCATCCGGACAGCGTAATCAATGGCAGCGCCTTGGAAAAAGTCGCTCTTAAAAATCCTGATTTACTGCCGGTTTACGGAGCCTCGGAAAATCTTATAGAACCCGGGAAATTTCAGGCCAGCCAATTTTTTCAGAATTATCCGACCGGTTTCAACACTTTCGTCGTTGCCAAAGGTTATGAAGATTCTTTGACGGAGGCTTTGGAACTGGGTAGCGTCGGAAAAAGTCTGGCCGGAAAGAAGGTTGTCATAACTTTTACGCCGGAGCAGTTCACTAAGCCGATGATTTCGGCCAAGCAATATAAATATTTCTTTACCGGACTCCATGCCAATGAATTCATCTTCAGTCCTTATCTGGAATATTCCACCAAACAAATGATGGCCGTGCATATGCAGAAATATCCTGCGACCTTGCAGAACGACCCGTTGCTTTCCTTTGCGATTTATCAACTGGGACGGAACACTTGGTTTTCCAAAATGCTTTATTGGATAACCTATCCGTTGGGCCGCTTGCAAACCGACATTATGGAGCTTCAAGACAATTATCAGAGCGTTTCATACATCCTTCAGAATCGGCAAATGTTGGACAATGATCAGCCGCGCGTTGTTCCGGCCAATATAAACTGGCAAGCCGATTTGGCTGCCGCTCACGGCCAGGCCGTTCAGGAAGACGGCGGCAATCCCTTCGGATTCAGCGCGCATGGCTGGAGAATCATCAAGAAAAAACATCTCTATCATAAAAAAACCTACGGAGCTGGTGATAAAAAATATTTAGAAAGCCTGAAAAAATCCCCCGAAGCGTCAATTTTTTCGCTGGAGCTGGAAGTGCTGAAAGAGCTTGGCGCGAAGCCTCTGCTGGTGGGACGGCCGCTCAATGACAAATATTTCAACGCGAATGGAATTTCAAATAATGCTTTGAACGAATATTACGCTACGATTGATTCGATCGCGAAAAAGTACGATATGCCAATCGTTGATTTCAAGAATTTGCAGAACGACATCTATTTCGGAGTCGATCCGGCTCCGCATACCAGTCCGGAAGGCTGGATATATATCGATCAGATCTATAATAATTTCTATCATGGGAAAAATACGAAAATTTTTGACTAATCCGATCATAAAAACTATCGCGCTGACTATTTGGTTTCTGGCAATAGTCTTTGCGCTTGTCATTATGTACGGCAAAGGTAATTTTGCCACGCCCTCGTTTATTTATCAGGCGTTTTAATTTATTTAATAAAGAAAAAATTTTATGAATATTATTGAAAAAATTGACAAATGGGGCCGCCTAAATCCTAACGGCATCGCTCATCGGAGCGGAGGAAAAGCTTTGACTTATGGTGAATTGCTTCGGAAGTCCGATGCGGTGGCAGCTTTTATCAAGGAACAGCTGCAAGACAAAGAGGCGAAAGCTCCGGTCGCTGTGCACGGCCACAAAGAATCGGAGATGCTTATCGGATTTTTGGGTGCGGTAAAATCAGGCCATCCCTATGTACCGATAGATTCGTCTATGCCGGAGGAGCGGGTTGAAAAAATCATCCGGACATCGCAGGCCGCTTTGGTCTTGGATCCGGAAATAATCGCCGAAGTCGCGGATTCGGATCACTTCGAAACCAAAGAAACTCCGACCGTCATGATGCCGGACGATCCGTTCTACATATTGTTCACCTCCGGCAGTACCGGCGATCCGAAAGGCGTGGTTATCACCCGGAAGAATCTGGAAAGTTTTGTTTCCTGGATGATCGGCGAGCAAAAGTTTTTGGAACAAAAAGAAGTTTTCCTCAATCAGGCGCCTTTCTCCTTCGATCTTTCAGTGATGGATATTTATCCATGTCTGGTTACTGGCAATACCTTAGTCAGCATCACTCGGGATGAGGTGGCCAATCCCGCTCAACTCCATAAAACATTGCAAGAGTCTGGTTTAACCGCTTGGGTTTCCACGCCGTCGTTCGCCCAGCTTTGTCTCGCGGAAAAAACTTTTCAAAAAGACAAACTGCCGACTTTGCGAAAATTCTTGTTCTGCGGAGAAACTCTTACGCCGAAAGTTGCTGCTATGCTGCTAGATCGCTTTGGACAAAGTGAGATATGGAATACTTACGGGCCGACCGAAGCTACGGTGGCGACCAGTTCGATTCAGATTACTAAGGAAGCCGCTGAACGTTATCCGTCGCTTCCGGTCGGATATCCGAAACCGCAATGCCAGATATACATTTGCGATAAAAACGATCGGCCGGTCGAATCAGGCATATCAGGACAAATCATTATCGCGGGAGATAAT
>JAJYJP010000043.1 GCA_021789395.1 bacterium
TCATTTTGGTTACCCAAGACAAATTGGGAAAAATGCTGATAGAAAAAACGGGAATTTTGGTTGAACAGAAATTGGACGATATTGAGGGCGAGGAGCTGTCGGTCCAGAGCGAAAAACCGAAGATCAAACTGGATGCCGAAGAGGTGCGGCAAATAGAGTTGAAAAATAAGCTGGACGATATTGGATCTTCTGAATATTACAATGCGGAAAAATATGAAGAAGAAGAGTCAGTCTTGATTGTGCCGGAAGAAAAAAACGAGGATAAAACGGAGGAGAACGAAAGGATTACCAATAAAGAATTGGTTTCGGATATTGGCGAAGAGCTGAAATCAAAAAAATCCATCTTTGGCAAAAAAAACGCAAAGAAAGTTTCGGGCTCGATGGATATGATAAAAAATATTGACATAAGGCAAGGAGGAAAAGCGATGGACACAGAAAAAAGCGTCCGTGAAATCGCTGCTGAAGGCGAAAAAGAGGACAAAGCGGTGCCGATCAAGACAAAGGTCAAACGCAGTTTCGTCCAAGATGCCGATTTAACAGAAAAGAAACCGGCAAGGTATGCCGATCGGGAAAATACCAGTGTGAAAAAGATAGAGAAACTATTTTTAAAAGAAGAAACGAGCAGGATGCCGGCAGTCGGAAAAAATAAGGAGAAAAAGGAGTATGCTGAGGTCGATGTTCCAGGCGGATTTCAAAAATTTTTATGGATCTTCGGAACGATCGGCGTGGTAGCCGCTCTTCTGGTCACGCTTTACTTGTTTGTTCCCAAGGCCGACATCGTCATATATGCACAAGGTAAAACCCAGTCAGTCGATGCGGAAATAAAGGGAGACAGCCAGGCTTCTTCGGTAGATTTGGCCAATAAGGTTGTTCCGACAAAGATTGTCTCTGAAAATGTAGATCTTTCCGAAACATTCGATTCGACGGGAAGTGGAGCGGCTTCCGATCAAAGAGCGCAGGGGATGATCACTATTTACAATGACTATGATTCGGAATCGCAGCCGTTGGTTGCGACTACCCGCTTCGAAACTTCTGATGGAAAAATTTTCCGACTGATGAAATCAGTTGTCGTGCCAGGCACGACCAAGGCAAATGGAACCGTGCAACCTGGCACAATCGATGCTCAAGTGGTGGCGGATGCGGCGGGAACGGCTTACAATGTTGGACCGACAACTTTTTCCATCCCGGGTTTTAAAGATAGCGGAGATGGAAAATATGCTAAAATTTATGCAAAATCAACGCAAGCGATGGTTGGCGGAGAAAGCAGTGGCAGCGGAGCAGTAAAAATTGTTTCTGATAACGATGTGACGAGCGGAGAAAGCAAGCTAGCTTCCGATCTGGTCAATGCGGCAAAGCAAAAAATAAAAAACGATTCCGGAAGCGATACGGTTGTTCTTGACGACGCGATCGACATGGGAACTCCTTCTTACACGCCATCGGTCTCGGCGGGAACGGCGGCTGACAAGTTTTCCATAAGTGCAAGCGTCAAGGCTACCGCCATAGTTTTTAGTCAGAAAGATGTGGTGAGTATTGTTGAAAATATGATCAAACAGAATAATCCGGATGATCTGCAGATTTCTGATAAGAACATTTCTCTGGAATTTGGAAAATCCGATGCCAACTTCACGGACGGAACCTTGACTATTAGTGCGCATGGCACGGCAATCATGCTTCCCAATATTAATTTAGACAATTTGAAAAAGGAGATTTTAGGCAAAAGCGAATCCCAACTAGAGGCTTATTTGAAGTCCTATTCTGACATAAGTCAAGCGGAGGTCAGCTATTGGCCGACCTTTATTTCCGGAAGAATCCCTGCATTGGCCAGTCGGGTAAATATTTCTCTTGACAATAATTAAATAACTGTTACAATAGTTAAAGACATTAAAAAAGTGAATAGAAAATAGAAATAGAGGGAAGGCAAAGGAATTCCACGAATTAGGATTGATTCATGCTCTGGGCTCTTCGCCCGGGTGATTATCCGTCTATTTTTTTGTTTCGAAAACATTTAAAATAAATTATGTCGCAAGACAAAGAGCTGGTTAAATTGGAAGGTGTCGTAGAGGAGACTTTGCCAAGCACGACCTTTAAAGTCAAATTGGATAACGGACATATTATTTTGGCTCATATTTCCGGAAGGATGCGGGTGAATTACATCCGGCTTCTTCCGGGGGACAGGGTTCTGGTTGAGATGAGTCCGTACGATTTAACCAAGGGACGAATAATCCAAAGATTAAAATAATTATGAAAGTAAGAGCATCAGTAAAAAAAATTTGTGACAAATGCAAGCTTGTGAAAAGAAAAGGCAAGCTCTATGTGATTTGTTCCAATCCGAAGCATAAACAACGCCAAGGATAACTGCAATAATTTTAAATTTTAAATTTAAAATTTTAAATTTTTTATAACATTATGTTGAGAATTGCCGGAGTAAATGTTCCCGACGATAAAAGAATAGAAGTTTCTTTGACCTATATTTACGGGATAGGGCTTTCGACCGCGTCCAAGATTCTGGATGAGCTGGGAATTTCCAAAGACAAACGGACGAAAGACTTGACGGACAAAGAACAGAATTCCATCCGTGATGCAGTGGAAAAAAGGATCAGGGTGGAAGGAGAATTGAAACACGAAATCAGGACTAATGTTAAACGTTTGAAAGAGATCGGAGCTTACCGCGGAATCAGACATCAGAGAGGGTTGCCAGCAAGAGGACAAAGAACCAAGACGAATAGTCGTACTGTCCGAGGTAATGTCCGTAAGACCATGGGCAGCGGACGGGTCAAGACGGAAAAGACATAGAAATAATTTTAAATTTAAAATTCTAAATTTCAAATTTCGAATAATTATGGCCGAAGAAAAAGTTACAACTGAAAAAGTTAAAAAGGAAGCGGAAGTTAAGTCTGAGATTTTGGATGCGGAAAAAGTCGCGGAGGAGCCGAAAAAGAAAGTTAAAAAAGCGAAACGGCAGATCCTGAAAGGGAAAGCCAACATCAAATGCACCTACAACAATACCTTGGTGAACATCTCGGATATGAACGGCAATATTCTGGGCTGGGCTTCTTCCGGATTGATGGGATTCAAAGGGGCGAAAAAAGCCACGCCTTACGCTGCCACCCAAGTAGTGGGAAATGTCAGCGAGAAAGTTAAAAAATATGGATTGCAGGAGCTGGAAGTGTATGTTAAGGGCGTCGGTAGCGGACGAGAAGCTGCCATTCGGGCCCTGGCTAACAACGGTTTCGAACTTTTGCTTATCAAAGATGAAACTGCCATACCGCACAATGGCTGCCGCTCCAAGAAACCAAGAAGGGTATAATAATAATTTTAATTTCAAAATCTCAAATTTTTAAAATATTATGGCAAGAAGTATAGACGCAAAATGCAGAAAATGCAGAAGGGCTGGCGAAAAGCTTTTCCTTAAAGGCGACCGCTGTTTTTCTCCGAAATGCGGAATAGTCAGGCGTGCGTATGCGCCCGGAGTCCATGGCAAGAAAACTACGAAGGGATCCAGCGAATACGGCATGCAGCTAGCGGAAAAACAGAAGATCAAAAGAATTTATGGAGTGATGGAGAGGCAGTTTAGAAAGCATTTTGAAGAGGTGAAGCATAAACATGGGACAGCCGGCGATCTGCTCATTGCTCGTTTGGAAATGCGGTTGGACAACGTGGTTTATAAGTTAGGCCTTGCCGGATCGCGGTCTCAAGCCAGGCAGTTGGTCAATCACGGACTGATAGCGGTTAACGGAAAAAAACTCAGCATCCCTTCTTACGCCGTAAAAGTCGGAGACGTAATTACGGTCAAACAATCCAAAAAAGAAAAAAATTATTTCAAAAATATCGAACAAGTTTTGAAAAATAAAAAAGATTTTCCGAGCTGGATCAGCTTCGATATGTCCAAGATGGAAGGCAAAATTACCGGAACGCCGAACAAGGACGAAATCGGTATCAACGTTGATCCGCAGATTGTGGTTGAATATTATTCTAGATAAATTTTTTCTTAATTAAATAAGTAATCCCGAATCCCGCTGCGGTGGGACGGGCAAGAAAAATTATGCAATCAATAACTCTTCCTCAGAAGCCCAAATTTACCAAAGTCGACGGCAAATCGGGGAAATTTGAAATCGAAGGCTGCTATCCTGGATATGGCACCACTTTGGGAAATGCTTTGCGCCGAGTATTGCTGTCTTCTCTTTCTGGATCGGCAATAACTTCCGTAAAGATTAAGGGAGTGACTCACGAATTTTCAACCATTCCGAATGTTCTGGAGGATGTTATTCAAATCATCCTTAACCTGAAACAAGTCAGGTTCAAGTCATACAAAGATGAGCCGGTAACCGTCGCCTTGAAAGCGAAAGGAGAAAAAACTGTTACTGCCGGAATGATCGAATGTCCGTCAGATGTTGAAGTTATTACGAAAGATGCGCATATCGCAACGATCACCAATCCGAAGGGAGAAATTGAAATGGAAATAGAGATCAACAACGGTATCGGCTATGTTCCGGTCGAACAGCAGGAGAGGGGCGAAAAGGAAATCGGCGTGATTGCAGTCGATGCGATTTATACCCCGATCCGCAGGGTTAATTATCAGGTTGACAATATGCGTGTCGGAAAAAGAACTGACTTTGAAAGAATAACTTTGGATATTATGACCGATGGTAGTATTGATCCTCAAGAAGCTTTTTCGAAGGCGGTCGCGATTTTGGTCGATCAATTTTCTACTCTTTCTGAAATAGAAAAAATTGCTAAAGAAGAATCTTTGGTTGAAGAAAAAGAAGAAACAGCAGAAGAAGCGATGGAAGCTTCTGAAGCAAAAAAAGAAGATCCGAAAAAAATCGAAGTGACCGAGCTCAAGAATCTTTCTACCAGAACTCTGAATGTTTTGGAAAAAGGCGGAGTTAAAACGATCGGAGAAATCATAAAGATGACCGAAACACAGCTGAAAGATCTGGAAGGCATGGGCGATAAAGGTGTAAAGGAAATCAAGAAGGCGATCGGAGAATTTGGTTTAAACCTCAAGCAAGAAAAATAACAAATTGGCAAAACTATGAAACATCAAAGACAAGGAAGAAAATTTGGCCGGGTAAAAAATCAGAGAAAGGCTTTGCTGAGCGCTCTTTTGGGCAGTTTGATTTTGCACGAAAAAATTAAGACTACCGAGGCAAAAGCCAAAGAAATCAAAGGGATGATGGATAAGCTTATAAACAAAGCCAAGAAAACCGGTAACGTCGAGGCGAAAGTGGCGATTATCAGGGATTTGAAGAATAATTTGCCGGCGGTGGCAGTGAAAAAACTGACTGGGGAATTTCTTGGGAAATTTTCCAGCCGGAACAGCGGTTACACGCGGGTGATTAAGCTAGCTCCCAGGAAAACCGACAGTGCTAAAATGGCGATAATTGAATTTGTTGATTAATTAAAAATATGAAAGAGACTAAGAAAAAAACAGCTGTTAAAAATATCCAAAGAAAGCATCACCTGTTTGATGCTGAAGGAAAAATCTTGGGAAGGTTGGCAGTTGAGATTGCTGCGGTTTTGCGCGGCAAGAACAAAGTTGATTTTGTCCCGCATGTTGACGGTGGGGATATTGCTGTAGTCATTAATTCCGACCGGATTGTTGTCAGTGGCAACAAAATGGAGGGTAAAATTTATCATCATTTCAGCGGTTATCCGGGCGGCATCACTTCAATCAAGCTCAAGGATCAGTTGAAAAAAGATTCCCGGAAAGTTATTGAAGCTGCCGTGGCCGGAATGCTTAGTAAGAATAAACTGCGCGACAAAATGATGAAAAGACTCTTGGTGTATAAGGGTGCGGAGCAAGCCCATAAGATTGATGTAACTCACAAATAATTTAAAATTTAGAATTTAAAATTCATCGATATGCCAGTAAAAAAAGTTGTGAAAAAAGTTAAAAAAGAGGCGTCCAAAGCCAGCTCGGCCAAGGAAGTGAAAGAAGCTAAGGGAACTGCAGCAAAGTTTTCCGGCCAGTATTTTTACGCAGTCGGAAAAAGAAAAACTTCGGTAGCGCAAGTTAGGATTTATCCGATTAAAGAGGAAGGCAAATCAAAGGTTGTTGTCAATGAAAAAGAATTCGATGCTTATTTTCCAATAATCAGATTGCAGAATACCGTGAAAGATCCGTTGATTGGCACAGGTCAAGAAGGCAAATTTGACATATCAGTCAAAGTTTACGGCGGCGGTATAAGTTCTCAGGCGGAAGCGGTGAGGTTGGGCACGGCCAGAGCGCTGGTGAAATTTGATCAAACTTTTACCAAAGCGTTGAAAGATCTCGGGTTCTTGACTCGTGATTCCAGGGCGGTGGAAAGAAAGAAGCCGGGACTCAAGAAAGCCCGCAGATCTCCGCAGTGGGCGAAGCGTTAAAAATATTATTTCTATACTTTTCATAAAATAAAAAAGAGGCTAGCCTCTTTTTTATTTTATGTCATTTAGATTTAAAATCCTAACGCGCTAGGGCTCAAATTAATAAGGGGAGTGGCTTCGGGAAAATTTACAGAGTATAAATCCGAAGATTTATTATTAGTATCGGTGTCGGTAAAGAATAATTTGTCTAACGAACCGTCATAAACGGCCGAGGTGTTATTAAGGCTGGTTTGGGGAAGATTCATCGAATTTCTGTGATCCCGCGAATCCAGCTCGATTATTTTAATTTGCGATCCCACGCTGAAAATTACGTGTTCATAGTCTTTGAACCATTGGACGTTGCTGATAGGGTCGGAATAGCGGGTAATGTCGTCGATTTCATTCTCGCTTCTTACCGGTTGCGTGTTCCAATCGCGCAAGAAATAGACGGAAATTTGATTATCGGTCCAGAAAAGAAGCTTTTTCCCGTCGTTAGAAAATTGGATGTCTTCGACGTCATCTCCGAGTTTTTCAAAGTAGGTGTTGTGGTCACCCTGGTTATAGATGAATAATTCTTTATTGTTGTTGATGAACGCTATTCGAGAATCGTCGTAAACGATCAATTTTGCTGTCGGAACGGCGGGGGATTCGGGAAAGGAGGAAGTGATTTGGGTTGCTCCCGCTTTTCCGTCCAGGCTAGTTTTGAAAACCAATTCGTTGGGCATTTGCGTGTAATAAACATTGGAACCGGACAAGTCGTAGCTGGAAACAT
This sequence comes from bacterium, assembly GCA_021789395.1. GTDB lineage: Bacteria > Patescibacteriota > Minisyncoccia > Moranbacterales > UBA2206 > JAJYJP01. Next base: position 7,118 of record JAJYJP010000043.1, read on the forward strand.
TTGTTGCAATGGTGGCAATATCGTTTTTGTCCGTAACGTTGGATCGATAAAGCGTGCCATTGTCGATAAAAAATAAATAGCCTTGATTGGAAGGATCCCAGCGAGCATCTTTAATATC
>JAJYJP010000001.1 GCA_021789395.1 bacterium
AGGCAAAGACCTGGGCTCCTCGGGCAAGGTGGCCCAAATCGCCAAATTTGAGCTTTCCGGGCATTATAATCTCTTTGGCAAAAGAGCTTTTCAGAGCTTTTTCTATCGTCCCCTCGCTCAGCCAAGCCTTTTCACCAACCAAGACAAGCTGCAAATTCGTTCCAGCGTTTTTTATTCTTTCAAATGCCTCGATCAAAGTTATTAAATTTTTCCGTGGCTGAATCGCACCGATGTATAAAATATACGGTTTAATAATTTTCAAACGCGCTTTGATCCTTTTTTCTTTTTCTAAGTCACGCAACTGATCAAACACCTCCGGATCGAAACCATGATAGATGACTTTTATCTTTTCTTCTTTGACCTCCGGATAGAATTTCAAGATGTCTTTTTTGGTCGCTTCGGAAATGGCGATGAGCTTCGTCGCATTCCTTATTGCGAAATCCGTGAATGAATTCAATTTTTTTAAATCATTCGTCGGGAAATGTTCCGGAAAATATTTGAACGCCAGATCGTGGATCGTCACCACAGTTTTAAGACTTTTCCGGTGCAAGGCCGGCAAGGCGTGCATCGGCATCCAGAGCGCGTCGGGTTGATCTTTCCAAATCTCAAGCGCAAAGCGCGTTTGCGTCCAAGCGAATGGAAAAGTTTTTTGCCTAATCTTATAATTGGAAAAATTCGGCGGCGTGAGTTCAGGATTGAAATTATTTTTGTGATAAATCAAAAATTCACTGGTCGGATCCAGCTTTCCGAAATACTTTAAAAGATTCAAGATATAAACCCGCGTGCCGTCGATGCGCGAAGCATCGAGATCAGCCGCTTGGATGGCGATTTTCATCTTTTTTTTATTTCAATTCTCCCAGAAATTTTTTTAATTTTTCTCCAATCTCCGGATGCTTTAGGCCGAGTTTGATCGAAGCTTTCAAGAAATTGAATTTATCGCCAGTGTCGAGCCATTCGCCATCCAAAACTTTTCCGTAAAGCGGCCGGTTGTTGTTAAGCATAATTTCAAACGCATCGGCCAATCTGATCTCGCCCGACTTGCCGTGTTTCATCGTACCCAAAACTTCCATCACTTCCGGCGTGATAACATATTTTCCAACCGCCACCATATCCGATTTGGCATCTTCCGGTTTCGGCTTTTCGACAATATTCTTCACCTCGAAATTATTTTCTCCCAACGCAATTCCTTCAATTACCCCAAACTTGGAAACTTCTTCTTTTTCCACATGACTCAGTCCAATTACACTATCGCCGTACTTTTCATAAGTCTCAATCAACTGTTTTGCGGCCGGCACCTGGCTGTCATAGAGGCAATCTCCGAACAAAACCAAAACCGGTTCATTGTCGACGATATGGGCGGCTTGCAAAATCGCATGTCCGTCGCCCAACGGCATCGGCTGGCGGACGTAGGAAAATTTTGCCAGGCCGGAAATTGTCCGGACCGCTTCCAGAAGATCGTGCTTATTTTTCTCAACCAAAGTGTCTTCCAATTCATACGAAACGTCGAAATGGTCTTCGATCGCCCGCTTGCCGCGGCCGGTCACGAAAATTATCTCTTCAATTCCCGATTCCACTGCCTCTTCGACCAGATATTGGATGACCGGCTTATCGACGACTGGCAACATTTCTTTGGGCTGCGATTTGGTTGCTGGCAGAAATCTTGTTCCGAAACCCGCAACCGGCAAAATGGCTTTTTTTATTTTTTTCATCTATTTGTCCGTTAGTTTTAAAAAATTCAACCCTGACCGAAATCAGGGTTGGTTGAAATTACAAAAGCCTCTTTTTGGCCAGAGCTTTTAGCTCGGCATTGAACTCTTCGACGGCCGCGTCGATCAGCGGATCGAAATTCTTGTAAATCTCTTTTTCTTTGACGATCCGCCCGGCTTCCAAAAGCGTGTCGAACGTTCCCGCGTCCAGCCATTCGCCGTCAAAAGTGCTGACTTTTAGTTCGTTTCGTTCAAGATAATAGTTATGGAGCGATGTTATTTCAATTTCTCCCCGCTCGGACGGCTTGGTATTTTTAGCCGCTTCGATCACGCGATTATCATAAATGTATAGGCCAGTCACTGCGTAATCACTGATCCACTCTTGCGGTTTTTCCACAATTTTAACCGCATTACCGGTTTCATCAAATTTCACCACTCCGAATCTCTCTGGGTCGGAAACTTTCTTGGCAAAGACGTGTCCGCCCGATTGAAAATTTTTAATCGCTTCCGAAAAATCGTCTTCGAAGATGTTGTCGCCCAGAATCATGGTAACATTATCTTTTCCGATGAATCCTTCGCCCATGATGAAAGCGTCGGCCAATCCGCGCGGGACTTTCTGTACTTCAAAAATAATACGGATGCCGTACTTTTTGAACTCCGCACCGAGCAAATTCATATACTGCCCGCTGTGTTCCGGAGTGACGATGATTAGAATGTCTTTGATGCCCGCTTTGATCAAAGTGTTCAGCGGATAAAAGATCATCTGCTTGTTGTAGACCGGCAACAACTGCTTGGAGGTCGTGGCGGTCAGCGGAAAAAGTCGCGTCGCCGTCCCGCCGGATAAAATTATTCCTTTCATCTTTTTATCTCCTTTGCTCATATTTTTCTAGAAAGAACAGTAGGGATATTTTAACAAATATTATTCCTCTGTCCAATTATTTTTTATCTTAAATTTTTGTATATCGGAAACTTTTTGCAAAGACCGATGACCGCCCGATGGATCTCTTTCAGCACTTTATCGTTATCATGACTTTCGATAGCGGCGTTAATCCAGTTGGCAATCATTTTCACTTCTTTTTCTTTCATTCCGCGCGTCGTAATGGCCGGAACGCCGATACGCACGCCGCTTGGATCCATCGGCTTCCGCGGATCGTCCGGAATCATATTCTTATTGACCGTGATGCCAATCTTGTCCAACGCCTTCTCCGCTTCTTTGCCGGAGACGCCTTTCGAACCGAAAACATCGACCAAAACCATATGATTGTCCGTGCCGCCGAACATGATCTTGAATCCATATTTCATCAACTCGACTTCCAAAACTTTGGCGTTTTTGATCACCTGTTTGGCATAAGTCTTGAAGCTCGGCTTCAGCGCTTCCCCCAATGCCACCGCCTTGGCTGCAACATTGTTCATGTGCGGTCCGCCCTGGAATCCCGGGAAGGCCGCCTTGTCGATCGCCTCAGCGTATTTTTTCTTGCAAAGGATCATGCCGCCGCGCGGTCCGCGCAAAGTTTTGTGCGTCGTTGTGGTGACAATGTCAAAATACGGCACCGGATTCGGAACAGCTTGGCCGGCGATCAATCCCGCAATGTGAGCGATATCGATCATCGTGATCGCGCCGACTTTTTTCGCGATCTGTTGAAATTTTTTGTAATCCAACTGCCGCGTGTAGGCGGAAAATCCCGCCAGAATCATCTGCGGTTTTTCTTTAATCGCCATTTCTTCCAATTGTTTGTAGTCGATTTTTCCAGAGGCATCGGTTTTATAACGAACAAAATTATAAACCTTGGCCGAAAGCGTCACCGGATGGCCGTGTGTCAGATGGCCGCCGTGCGAAAGATCCATTCCCAAAACTTTGTCACCCGGTTTCAGAACGGCACTGTAGGCAATCATGTTAGCCGGCGCGCCGGAAAGCGGCTGGACGTTCACATGTTCCGCGCCGAAAAGTTTCTTCGTCCGCTCGATCGCCAAAGTTTCCACAACATCAGTATATTCCTGTCCGCCATAATATCTCCGGCCGGGATAACCTTCCGAATATTTGTTGGTAAAGACCGTTCCCAATGCTTCTAAAACCGCTTCCGAAACATAATTTTCCGACGCAATCAACTCCATGCCTTCTTGTTGCCTTTTGATCTCCCCCAGTACCGCCTTGTACACTTGCGGATCTTGTTTTTTTAAATTTTTCATATTCAAAAATTAGATTTAAATTATTAAAATTAAAAACAAGAAAAAAATCAGATCATAAAATTGGAATTTTAAATTTATTTTACCGCCTTGAGATAGTCTTTGAGCGCCTCTTTCCAACTGCGCATCGGATTTAATTTTGTATTAATGAGGGCCGAATAGTACGGACGTTCCGCCGGACGAGGAAATTCAGTCGAACTTACCGGAACCACTTTCGCTTTGATTTTGGCTTGTTTATACAATTCTAGAACAGCCTCGTACCAAGTGCAAGGTTCGCTATTCGTAACATGATAAGTGCCATACGGCTTTTTTGCCTCAATAATTTCTTTGGTCTTTTTGGCCAGATCCGGAGCATAAGTGAAACAGCTGGTTTCCTCGTCCACCACTTTGACTTCCTTATTCTTTTTACCCGCTTCCAGCATCACATCAAAAAAACTTCGCTTGGCCGTTTCCGATTTGGCCGGTTTGCCGAAAAGTTTGGACAAGCGGATGATGTAATATTTCTTACCGTTCTTTTTTACTTCTTTCTCGCCTAGTATTTTTGATTTGCCGTAATTGGATAGCGGGTTGGTTTTCGCGTTTTCATCAAAGCCGATCTCTGGAATAAAATTCTCATGGAGCGCGCAAGTTCCGCAAGAATGGGTGCAGCCGGTCGGTTCCGGAATTTCTGGCTGACCGTCAAAAACATAATCGGTAGAATAATTTACAAAAGTGGCTTTCAATTTTGTTGCAATTTTCGCCAAATTTCCCGGCGTTTTGCCGTTCAATTTTTTAGCCAGCAAAAATTCTTTCGGATCTTCCGCTTTGTCAACCGCATTATAACCAGTCGCATTGATTATTATTTTCGGTTTAAGTTTGGTGATCTTAGAATTAGCCTCTTTATCGTTCGTGATATCAATTTCTTCCCGATCCCAGCCAAAAACTTCATAATCTTTATCTTTTTTAAAAACTCTCACCAATTCCTGTCCAAGCATTCCCTTGGCGCCGATTATCAAAACTTTATTTTTCTCCATATTGTTTTGCGTAATAATTTTTATAATCCCCGTTCTTGATGTTTTTCCACCACGCTTCGTTATTCTTAAACCATTCGATCGTCTTTTGCAGGCCTTCCTCGAATGAAACGCTCGGTTCCCATCCTAATTCATTTTTGATCTTGGAAAAATCGATCGCGTAGCGTTTGTCATGGCCCGGCCGATCTTTCACGAATTCAATCGAACCTTCATCCTTGCCCATCAGTTCCAGAATTTTGTAAGTAATTTCCTTATTGGTTTTTTCTGACGCACCGCCGACGCAGTACGTTTCACCAATCCTGCCGCCGTGGATGATCAAATCAATTGCCTGACAATGGTCTTCAACATAAAGCCAGTCGCGGATATTCATTCCGTCTCCATAGAGCGGAACTTTTTTATCTTCAATTAAATTAGTCACGAAAAGCGGAATTAGTTTTTCCGGGAAGTGATACGGTCCGTAATTGTTGGAACAGTTGGAAATCGTCACGGGCAAACCGTAGGTGTGATAATAGGCGCGGACCAGATGATCGGACGAAGCTTTGGAAGCGCTGTACGGACTTCTTGGATCGTAGGGTGTGTTTTCATTGAAAGCCGGATCATTCGGACCGAGCGAACCGAAAACTTCATCGGTCGAAACATGATGGAATCTTTTGTTGCCGTTGTTTTTGGCCGCCTCCAAAAGATTATGCGTGCCGACAACGTTGGTATGGATGAAGGCGCTGGAATCCAAAATCGACCGATCGACATGTGACTCGGCCGCAAAATGGACGATCACATCCACATCTTTTGCTAAATCGTTTACCAAATCCTTGTCCGCAATATCGCCTTTCACAAATTTATAATTCGGATTTCCCTCGAGCGCTTTCAGATTTTCCAAATTGCCGGCATAAGTCAAAAGATCCAAATTGGTGATCTGGTAATCCGGATATTTCTTGGCGATGTAATGGACGAAATTGCTTCCGATAAATCCAGCTCCGCCGGTGACAAGTAATTTCATAGATTAAAATTAAAAAGGATTATTTTTTATAAATTCTTCGAACGTTTGCGCTTTCTGATCTTTTTCCGACAGAATCGGATTTTCAATCGGCCAATTGATTTTCAATGTCGGATCGTTCCAGATAAGTCCGCTATCGCTCTGCGGCGCGTAAAAATTATCAGTCTTATATAGAAATTCCGTATTGTCTTCCAAAGTGCAAAAAGCGTGCGCGAAACCGCGTGGAACATAGAGCATCTGGAAATTTTCCGCCGACAAGTTGAAGCCTTCCCACTTCCCGAACGTCGGCGAATCTTTACGCAGATCGACGATGACATCATAAACCGAGCCTTTCACGACGCGCACAAATTTCGCCTGTGTGTGCGGCGACAACTGAAAATGCAAGCCGCGCAAAACGCCCTTGTTCACCGACATAGAATGATTGTCCTGGACAAAATCAGCCTTGATTCCGGCTTGCTCGAATTCTTTTTGGGAATAGGACTCCAGAAAAAATCCTCGCTCATCCTGGAAGACTTTAGGTTTGATCAAATAGGCGTCTTTTAGGGTTGTTTTTTGAAATTCCATAGTATTCCTATGATAGTATATTTTTGAACAAAATAAAAGGGCGGGTTTACGCCCACTCTTTTATATATAAGAAAAGTCTATAAATTGCCTTTTAAAAGCTTATTCAATCTTTCTTTGACCTCTTCCGGAGTCGCCTCACGAAGATGGTCGGCTTTTACCTCTTTTCCTTCACCCGGCGCAAAACTTACTGCTCCCTCAAGCATCGGGCCTTCGCCGATCGGCAGATTGGAAGGCGCTACCGATTTCTTTTCTCTCGCAACCGGTTGCGACGGTTTTTTCCCAATCTTTTTTTCTTTAGTTTCAAGTTTTTCAAGAATAACTTTTTTTTCATCCTCCGCTGGAACCGGACGGATAGTTTCAGAAATGTCCGATTGGATAATTTCTTCAGCTTCCGGTTCAGGCTCAAACTTCTTTCCCGCCTCTTCCGGCTTGAATATCGATCCAAATTCTTTCCGAGAAATAATCCCGCGTTTTTTTCGGATTGAAAATATGATGTTGGCAATAGCGACTCCCAGAACCAAACCCAATATGCTGCTGATTGCAATCGAACTTGTCCAGAAATCCCCTCTTTGCGTGAGGCTCACGATCGGTTCTTCAATAATACGGACACTGAGATCGGTCTGGATATTATAATAATGGCTCATGACAACGGCAATATCGTTTGCCGCCTGCTGAGTAATGATATCGGCCTGCGCCGGATTTTTATCGAAAACAGAAATGTCCAAAATGCTGCTGTGTCCGATGCGACGAATATCAATTTTAGAATCCCAATAACTTTTTCTTTGGACATCAGGCAGATTGGCAGCGCCGTCCACTATGTCATGATTTTCGGCAAGCATACCATTATAAAAAGAAAGAGATTTGGGAATTTCCTGAACATTGCCGATGATTTGTTCGATATTCCCGGCCGTCATCGTGTTTTCCGGCAAAATCAGAATCCGCGACTCGCCCACATAAGTCTTATTGGCATTATAAAGCACGGTAAAGATTATAGCGGCAGCAATGATGCTTGCGGTCCAGAACAATTTTGATTTCAGCGTTTGCATAGGATTATTTTACGTAATTTATGGGCACTTGGCGTTATTCAATAGATAGGCTATTTTTGACCACTCGTCAAGTATTCCAGACTATCATCCATTCCGCGGCAAGTCAATGGATGGGAGGATTTTTCGTGTCTCGTCGTATCTTATGTATTACTATCCTGAATCTTGCCTCTTTCTGCAAATTTAAAGAGTGTCCATAGTTTTATGCAACACTCTTTTATATGATCCGGAGTTTTCCGGTTGTTTTCAGTTTCATGTTCCCGCCCAGATTTGGCACGGATTTTTTCGGACCCCAATTGGGCATCCGTTGGCTGTTCGCATTTGCGCAACAGTTTCAGAATCTCGTTTGAGCATTCTGAAAAAATAAATAAGCGCGCTTCTTCTTGCTTGGCCTTGGCCGACGACATAGAAATCATGAAGATTTAAAAAGCCGGAGGAAGCCCAAACACTGAAGAGGCCTGGACTTCCCCATACGTGTCTCACCCGATGATGTCGATTCCGGAAAGTTCTCCGCTTCTGATGGCATGTTCAATAACCCTGGCCTGCAAACTTGCGGGATTGAATTGCTTGGCACAATAGAGAGCCAACGTTTTAGCGACAGATGCTTTCATCTCGGTAAGTTTTGCCTTGGCAACCCTGGGGATCGAAGTCGGATCGGGAAATTCCCCTTTTACATCGCCCGGCACGTGCAACGAACGCCGCTTACCTTCAATCAGCGGCGGCCGGTACACAATGTTATCGCGTCCGCAGATATTAGTTAGGGAAATTTCCGACATTTCCATCAGCGCTGCCGTCTTGCCAGAAACTTCGTCGATTTTCTTCTCGACGACCGGCAATTGGTTTTTGAGCGTCGTTGTGACATCGTTGAGGTGGCACACATGATCCGTTGCCAATTTATCGACATATTTTTTGTTCCTGCGCAGACTGAAGAGCACAACAGCCACGATGATGATCGCTGTCGCGGCCAGTCCCACCAGAATTGCAATCATCGAACCGGAGACAGTGCGATTGCTTTTCTTGATGCCATTATCAATGTCTTTCAGCTTGCTTTTTTCACCGTTGAGCCTGGCGAGTTCGGCGTTAAGTTGCTCCAGTGTTTTTTCCGTCGCCGCATCTCTTTTTTTCAACATCCGTTCATTCAACCAGCCGATGCTGCGGATGGTTCTGATACGTTCATAGCGCGCAATTTCTCTTGCCTGTTTAGAAGACAGCGTGGCAGGCGGAACAACTTCTTCCTTTCCCGCATAAGTAAATGCTTGCGCCGTCGACACAAATCCGAACGTAGCCGCAAGCAGCAATATGAACACGAGCTTCCTCATAAACAACCTCCCTTTTTCATTGTGCAAAATCCGTGTGATATGTTCTGATATCATGATCCTGGGCAAAGCGATCCGCTGTCGTTCTGCCGTAGACGATGCAAATAGCCGTCGTCCACGCTTCGTAAGCCTGGATCATTTCCAATTTGGCTTCGGATCTCCGTTCCCCTTTCAGATACTTGAGATTTTTCTCAGCCTGCCGGAAATGTCCGATCGCTCCTCGGTACACTTTTCCGGTTTTTTCGATTTTGTATGTCTGCCTTAGAAAAGTTTTATCTTTAGTGCAAGCATACATATCGATATCAAGAAACGCGATCCGGAGATGCTTTTCGAAGTTTTGGAGATTCAGGTTGGGACAAAATATATTTTCTTCCGTCGCAATCTTTTTTGATATCTCAGTTGCCTCTTCCTTGCTGCAGACCGATTTCCGCACTTTTGGTTTCGGTCTTTCTTCCACTCGCGGCGGATGGAGAAACGTTTCCAAATTTTCTGCGTGAAAAAGAAGGAAAGTTACTTCTGCATCTCCCCGCATGACAGTTTTCTGCTGGCTTTTTTCGATTTGGCCGCCTGCGGAAATTCCGAAGAGCGAACCTATTTCTTGCAGAAAACCCACGGAAGCGCCTACGCCTTTTGTCGTTCCACTGGGTGTTATATAGGCGCGAAAAGCGTCGACTGGAATTGCCACATTGGCCCCGTACTGAAGCGCTTGGTACCCGCCGAACAAGAACAGGTCCTGCCGCATGGCCAACTGCCCGAAATCGCCTTCTTTTCCCAGAAATTTTGAATCCAACGTCAACGTTCCGACCCTCTTCAATTCTCGAATATCTCGCCCGTCCAGCTTTGCGATGAAACATATTCTCTCTGAAGCAGGAAAAGTAAATTGGACATCCGGATGATAGATTACGCTTTTTTCGAGTTCGTCGAAAAATTTTTCGCCCCGCTCTGATATCATCATCCGTTTGAACGTCTTGAAACTGTTTGGTGTCACTTCATCGATAGCCAACAAAATATCTCCTGATTTCAAGTCATTTACTTGCCGCTCGTATCCGGGAAAATAATTTGGCGGAAAAAAACCCGTGTTGCCCGGAACGAACGGAAATTCCGACGCGATGTTATCGCCGTGCTGTGAAAAATCCAGGTGGATCGAGTTCTGGTTCTGACCGCCTAAATCGACTGACTGATTTTGACCTTGGTTGTTGTTATTCGTATTGCTGTTGTCAAAATCCTTTCCGGCAAGAGCGATGCTCGCTGACAACAACAAAGCCATCATTATGATCAAAACGCCCGCTACCTTCTTCATGGCAACCAACTCCCTTCTCTTTGAATTTCTATGTCAATTTTTAGTTTTTAAAGACCCTTCTTCCTCTATTCTCACAGGACTTATTGATAATATTTCAATCAATCCTGAATCGAATTTCGGAATTATTTTTCCGGGAGGAGGAAAGATTATCTCCTCTCTCCCGGTGGGCGCTAGTTGGCGCCGCCTTTTACATTGCCGTATTGCATGCCCCACTGTGTTTGGTGGCCGTTTGACGATGACTGTTCCTGGTTATATCCGCTCTTGTACCCGAAGTTACCGGACACGTCACGTCCCTTCAGACTCAGATCGGTTTCCCCGTCCTGTTTGGCCGACATGCCCATCTCAAAACTGTGGTGACCGAAATTTTTGAACATATCTGTTTGTGTGTTAGTGTATGTTTCTCCGTCGACTTTGCCGAAAGTTTTAAAGCCTCCGCCAGCCAGTGCCACGGCCGCGGACGAAAACAAGAACGACAGTGCCAGAAAAATCACCGTTACTTTTCGCATCATCTCAACCTCACTTCTGATTTCTAAGTTTTTACCGTAGTTTTAAAGAACTAAAGGAACCCAAAACCTCCTTTCTGACCGAATTAATTTATTACCAAATAACTGATCTATAAATTTCGTCTGTCCCGATAAAAAAAGACGCGCATTGCGTCTTATTACAATTCAGATCAAATTTTATTCCGAGCTAGAGCTGGACCGGAATCTTCATCATCTGACCATTCCGATCGACTGTCAGCTTGATTTTATCGCCCGTTTTAAATGCGTACAACAAATCTGGCAAACTATGGCTAAGATCAATGTCGGTTCCGTTGACTGCGGTTATTATGTCGTTCATCTTGAGTCCCGCCTTTTGCGCCGATGAGTCATAAATAATCGCCAATCCTTGTTGTCCGGAAGCGGAATAAATCATCGCCCCGCCGTTCACATTGAGATTATTTGCCAGGGCAAAAGTCTTGGTGATGGGAACATAATAGATTCCCAAAACCGGATCACTGCCGATTTCTTTATCAATCGCCTTATTGACGACCGCCTCCACCTTATCGGCCGGAATGACAAAATATTCCTGAGAATCATTTACATTGATCGAACCGAGAATTCCGATCGTTTGACCGCTGAAATCGACGACTGGACCGCCAACATAATCGGCCGGATTGCCAAAATCGGTGTCATACACGCCTTCCATTTTTTCAGAACTAGAAACGGTGCCGCCACCCAGATTGAAAGTCGGCATGTAGACGGTTAGCATTCCCAGGTCATATGAATCGAGATATGATCCGGAAGCATTCCCGATGGCGACCACTTTTTCACCCGGCTCAATGCTGCTTGAATCTCCAAAAGAAATCACCGGAAGATTGCTGGCATCAATTTTCAGAAAAGTCAAATTACTGTACGCATCCACCCCGACAAAAGTAGCGTCATCCACACTGCCATCATAAAGCAACACTTTATATTTCGAATTAGCCGTCAGGTCGGGCGCGTAGGTCATGATCAAACCGTCGCTTGTCACGATTTCCCCAGTAATATTTTCCACTGCCGCAGTGGGTTGTCCGGCGCCCGGCAACACTATGATATTTACGACCGACGAAGCGGCCTGATTGGCGATATCAGCCATCGAGGTTGTTTCTTTGACAGTAACTTGTTCGGTCCGATTGATGACTGTTACATCCTCGGTAGATTTTTTCAAAAAGGGCACGTTGGCAAAAAGACTAGTCATGCTGAGGTACGGAAAAAGGTAACGGTCCATAATGATGCCGCCCAGCCCGCCCAGGATTACTATGCCCAGGATGATAAAAATTTTTTTAACAATTTTCTTTGTCATAAACTATTTGTTCATACTGTCGGAAGCCATTTGGAACTGAGCAGCACTAAAATTACCAAAACCGAAAAAAATACCATGTTCGCCACGACCCGTTTCCGGCTCAATAAGTTAAGAAAATAGCTCTGCACCAGATCCCATAAAACATAGTACAGTATAAGAGCAATCACTCCAGTCGTCAAATATCCGAACGGCCAAAAATTCATTGTCCAAATCAGTTCCGCCATTATCAAGGCCAGCAAAAAGCTGTAGATCCAGACCGTTCTTTTGTTTTCATTTATGAGGCGAAAATACTGGTAACTTACCAGGAGGGAAACAATCAGATAAATTATCATCAAAAAATATAATGGCACGAAAAAATTAAGATAAAAACCATATGCCGCTGTGAAAGCAAAAAAAATAGTTACCATGGAAGCCGCCATGATCATTCCCCTCGCCGTCAAGTCACTTTGGTATTCCTTGAGACGAAAAGCACCCAAGCAGGTCAGGTAGTACACGAAAGAAGTGAGTAGAATGAAAATCTGCTGTTCGGCAAAATCAGAAATGAGATAAATAAGCGCGATAGAAAAAATGGTGAAAAATGCCGGCAATATGGAAAACAGCCAACGGCCTCCTAATTTTTTCCCGACAAAAAGCGAAACGAAAAAGAAAATAAATGCAATCAAAAACAAAAAATCATTTCTGAAAGAAATAAATTCCAGGCCCAGAAAAAAAACTAAGCTATACAAGAAAGGTTTTAATCTAAAAAACATTTTATTGCATTATGCGGATTGGCTCCAGTATATCACGCTGCTTATACAAAGACAATTTTGTTTTTTTGAGCATCGATTTTGACATTATCGCCTTCTTTTATTCTTCCTTCGATGACCCGCAGCGCCAGTTCATCCAAAATTTCATTTTGAATCACTCGCTTGAGCGGACGCGCTCCATAAGCGGGATCATAACCTTTCTGGCTAAGATATTCCTTGGCCGCCGGGGTCAAAAATAAAGTGATATTTTTTTCATCAAGCCGTTCCCGCACCAAATCCAATTGCAGGTCAACGATTTTTTTGAGCATTTCGCGGCTAATAGGATGAAAAATAATGATTTCATCCAGCCGGTTTAAAAATTCCGGCTTGAAGTTTTCACGCAGCGCCTCCAAAACTTTTTCGCGCATATCCTCTTCGGTCATGACACCTTCGATTAAAGCTTCCTTAAAACCCAATTCGCTCCGGTAAATGATATCCGATCCTACATTGGAAGTCATAATGATGACTGTATTTTTGAAATTGATTTTCCGACCTTTGGCATCCGTCAGGATTCCGTCGTCCAGAATTTGAAGCATGATATTGAATACCTGCGGATGGGCCTTTTCTATCTCGTCAAAGAGGATGACGCTATATGGCTTCCTTCGAACGATCTCGGTAAGTTGTCCGCCCTCTTCATAGCCTACATAGCCCGGCGGCGATCCGATCATTTTAGCGGTCGAATGCGCTTCCATATACTCGCTCATATCGACCCGGATCATGGCCTGTTCGTCATTGAACAGGAATTGCGCCAGCGCTTTGGCCAATTCAGTCTTTCCCACGCCGGTCGGGCCCAAAAAAATGAACGAACCGATCGGCCGTTGCTTTTCTGAGATTCCGGCGCGCGACCTTCGGATCGCATTTGCGACAGATTGGATGGCTTCTTTCTGCCCGACCACCCGTTTTTCAAGCTCGGCTTCCATATTTGCCAACTTTTTTGCTTCGCTTTCCAACATTTTAGAAACCGGGATATTGGTCCAGCGAGAAACCACCCTGGCCACATCTTCTTCGGTGATCTCTTCTTTCAGGATCGGATTCTTACTTTGGATATTATTCAATTTTTTCTTTTCCTCTTTGATTTTTTTTTCCAATTCCGGAATTTTTCCATATCGGATCTCGGCGACTTTTTCCAGTTCCGATCTTCTTTCGGCAATTTCCGCTTCCGATTTCACTTTTTCAATCTCTGCGGTGTGCTTGCGGATATTGGTGATCAAATCTTTTTCCGTTTTCCATTGCAACGAGAGCTTTTCGAAATCTTTTTTCATCTCGAAAAGTTTTTTATCCAATTCTCCGATCCTTTTTTTAAAAGAAATGTCTTTTTCTTTTTCCAAAGCTTTCTTCTCGATTTCCATCCGGCGGATCGACCGCTCCATCTCGTCAATTTCTGCCGGCATCGAATCGATTTCCATCCGCAGCGCACTGCCTGCCTCATCGACAATATCGACCGCTTTATCCGGCAAAAACCGATCGGTAATGTATCGGTCGGACAATCTCACCGCTTCTTGGATGGCGGCATCAGTAATTCTGACCCCGTGATGTACTTCGTATTTTTCTTTCAAGCCTCGGAGAATCGCAATTGCATCTTCGGCCGAAGGCTCTTCGACAATGATCGGTTGAAAACGCCGTTCGAAAGCGGCGTCTTTTTCTATGTAACGCTGGTATTCTTTAGTTGTCGTCGCGCCGACCATCCGGATGCGTCCGCGCGCCAAAGCTGGCTTCAGCATATTGGAAGCATCCAACGCCCCTTCGGTCGCGCCGGCTCCCACTAGTGTATGGATCTCATCGATGAACAGGATGTACCGGCCGGCCGCCCGATCGATTTCATTAATGATCGCTTTTAACCGTTCTTCGAATTCTCCCCGAAACTTCGTTCCAGCCAATAAAGATCCCAGATCGAGCGAGATGAGTTCCTTATTTTTTAACGTCTCCGGCACGTCTCCGTCGGCGATCCGCTGCGCCAATCCTTCCACGATCGCCGTTTTCCCCACTCCCGCTTCTCCGATCAGGACCGGATTATTTTTTGTCCGGCGGCTCAACACCTGCATCACCCGGCGTATTTCCGCATCTCTACCGATGACCGGATCTAATTTTTTATTCCGAGCCAGTTCTGTCAGGTTGATCGTATATTTCTCCAGCACCTGAAACTTGCTCTCCGGTTCCGGAGTGTCCACGTGCTGCGAACCTCGTACTTGCGCCATAATTTTTAAGATATTGTCATAATTTATTTTATATTTTTCCAAAAAATTTTTAACTCGCGTCTTGGCAGTTAAAAAAGCCAGAAGCAGGTGTTCGGTAGAGATAAACTCGTCTCCGATAAGACGGGCTTCTTCTTCCGCCGCGTTCAAAATCACAACCAGCTCCGGCGTGACGAAAATCTGATTGTTTAGCCCGCCGATTTTCGGATAAGCGTCGACCTCGTCCATCACATTTGCCTTTAAAGTTTCGATGTCGACTTCGATCTTGCGCAAAATCACCGGCACGATCGAATCTTCTTGGGACAACAACGCGTAAAGCAAATGAAAAGTATCGACTTGCTGCTGGCCTTTCGAAATCACGATTTCTTGGGCATTACGCAAAGCCTCCTGGCTTTTGACTGTAAGTTTTCCTAGATCCATAATTTTCTTTTTGCCGCTTTTCCCATTACTTCTACCCGATCGACAACTTTCTTGACTTGATCGGCGGGCAAAGCGAATCCGATATCCTGCGCGCCTTGCGCCATGGCCACATTCACGCCGATCACATTGCCGTTGATATCCAAGAGAGGTCCGCCGGAATTTCCCAGATTGATCGCCGCATCGGTCTGAATGATGTCGTTAAGCTGCTCAGATTCGCCGAATCCTCCGGAAGCGGTCAGATTTCTTCCTAATCCGGAAATAATGCCTTTGCTGACCGTATTGGAAAATTGTCCCAGTGAATTCCCAATCGCAATCACCGTTTGCCCAATTTCCAGAGAATCAGAATTGCCGATATTCAATATCGGAAAATTATTTCCAGCAATTTTGATGACTGCAATATCATTAGCCGGATCGGTAGCTAAAATTTTAGCAAGATGTTCTTTACCATCGTTTGTTACGACAGTATATGTAGCGGTCGGATCGGAAACGACATGCTTGTTTGTCACAATGACTCCGCTGCTTGTCACAAAAAATCCTGAACCACCGGCAATCCGCTCTTGACTCATGCCCCCTTGCACGTTATTGGTGTTGGAACTACCTTGATTCTGTTCATTGCCCTGCCCATCAGACGGGCTTGGAAAATTTTTCTTAACTCCCGCTCCGTTCACGCTTTTTGAAACAATGATGCTTACCACGGCGGGAGTCGCTTTTTTTACCACATTGATTACGGCCAAATCTTCCTGGACAACCGGATGGTTTGGCAAATTACCGTTAATTACTTGAGAAAAAAATCCTGAAAATTCTTGAGTTAGACTAGGTATTCCGCCAGCCATAAAACCAAAAACGGATCCGGCAATGGCTGACACCAAGACCGTGATTATGATCAACCATCTCAAATTATATTTTTTTGGAACTAAAACCGCCGACCCATAAAGTTCGGTATCCGGCGAATCGGCATCACCCTTTTCAATTTCCATATTTTTTCCAGAACTCTTGCCGACCAAAAAAGCAACAAGGGTTACCTTAGGTTATTCTAATTAGCCAAGGAAATTTAATTCCTTATAAGAATAACAGGCAAAACTTGTTTTTATTGCACTCTTAAAAAGAGCTTACTGTAAAGAAATAGCGCTAACCGGGCAGCTATCAACGGCCTCTTGGCAATTGCAATCTCCGCAATCTTCCGCAATTACATGAGATTTACCGTCCTCTTGGACCTTAAAAACTTTCGGGCAGATAGACTCGCAAGTTCCGCAGCCGATGCATAAATCGTGATTAATGTTGGGTTTAGACATATTTTTTTTAAATTAATTTATTAATAATTTTACCTGCTGAAAATAAATGGGACGAAAACGCCTAAAATATCATCGACGGATCGTCAGGCGAATTTTTACTGAGATTGTCCTCGAAATTTTTCATCTGAGGATCCCTAAATTCCACCTGCGCCGTCCCGCTGTCCCAATAAAATTCTTTAAGAGGTATGAATATCTTAGCATTTTTTTCCTGGGCAAGCAACCAATCGGAAAAACTTTCGGTCCGGACAAAAATTTGCCGGATCTTTACTTGATTGACGCCATTTTCCGTCCGCTTATCTTCGATGTTGATGATATGATATCCGATCGAACTTTCGATCACATCGCTCGTGTCGCCCTTGTTCATGATGAAAGCGGCGGCTGCGACTTCGGGAAGCATCTGGTCGGCATCGAACCATCCCAATTCTCCGCCATTCTTGGCGCTGGCACCCTCGGAATATTTTTCAGCCACGGTGGCAAAATCCTGTCCGCTTTTCAGCG
Organism: bacterium; assembly: GCA_021789395.1. Classification (GTDB taxonomy): domain Bacteria; phylum Patescibacteriota; class Minisyncoccia; order Moranbacterales; family UBA2206; genus JAJYJP01. Next base: position 17,129 of record JAJYJP010000001.1, read on the forward strand.
CGGCCTGAGCAGCGTCAATTTTCTTTTTGGCCGCAAGCGAAGTCGGATCCGAATCGCGGAATTTCTGATTCAAATCATCCTGGTAGAGATCCGGCTTAACGATGTGATTTTCAAAATCACTCAAATTCCAACCGTATAAGTGTTCCAAATTATTCAAAACATCGGCGTCCGAATTTCCGTACTGGGCGATCTTATTGTTGACCTGGGCGGCAACCATTGCCGAAGTAATATTGATTCCCCGCTGCTTAGCCAATATCTCAATAATCTTATTTTCAATCAATTTGTCCAAAACTTCTCTTTTCTTTACTTCCAGTCGTTTCTGTCCGTTTGAAGAAGTAAAATTGACCTTCATTCCCAGACTGGAGAAATTCTGATTCGTATAAAATTGCTTGACGGCATCCAGATCATTTTCCATTTCATCATAAGTGATGACATGCGTGTAGTCGACAATGGCCGCCGGATAAGGAATGACGCGCGCAGTTCCCCGAACGATTTCATTGTCCGCTCCAAAACCATAAATAAGCACCCCGATCACGATGATGTAGACCACAACAAGAATCAGCACCGAATAAATGATCGTTGACAATCTGACTTTTTTTTCGCCATTGGTATTTTTTTCTGCGTTTTGTTTTTTTTTCATTTTTTATATTTAAAAGAAATAATTCCACCACTTGGCCGGATTCGATGATTGCGCGGCCGGCGCTGCAGAAACATTATTTCGAGTCGGTTGCGACTGAGAATCATTAACACCTTCTTCAGCGGCACTTGGTTGCACAACGACGACATTTTCACCGGGACTCTGCAGGTCAAGCGCGTTTTTTGCTTCTTCTTTCTGATAATCCGGACTGCTTAAGTAAGCGATTTTATCCTGGAGAGAAGCGTTGTTTTTGTTTATCTTTGCCGCTTCTTGCTGGAGTTCCTCTATCTGTTGTTGGATCTGATTTCTTTGATAAATTTCCTTAGTGCCAGAAATTATTATAAGGGTAAAAACGATCATTCCTATGATCAGGCTTGTTTTTACCCAGATCGGTTTTTTTTCCCGCCTGCCGGACGGATTTTTTTTATTTGTCCGCATTTTTGTTTTATCTATACATAAAAGCCGGCGCCAGCGTAAAAGCCAGCATCGCCAAAACTCCTATGACTGTGATCACAATCCAAATAGCATGCATTCTTTTTCTGTGTTTGCTGATATTCATAAGATCATTGTACTAAAGATCCGACATATTTTCAATTATTTTTTCAACACCGCCAAAAAAGCTTCGGAGGGAATTTCTACCCGACCGATGCTTTTCATCTTTTTCTTACCTTTTTTCTGTTTTTCCAAAAGTTTTCTTTTGCGCGTCACATCTCCACCGTACAGTTTGGCTATGACGTCTTTACGGAAAGCCTTGATCGTCTCGCGAGCAATTACTTTGCCGCCGATCGTCGCTTGCAACGCGATTTGAAAATTCTGGCGAGGAATCGAATCTTTCAATTTTTCCACCGTGCGCTTGCCTTCGCTAAAAGCTTTCTCTTTAGGCACGATTCTCGCGAACGCGTCCACTTTTTCTCCCGCCACCATTATATCCAGCTTTACCAAATCATACGGTTTATATTCTTTAATCTCGTAATTCATCGAGGCGTAACCGGACGAAGCGCTCTTCAGATCATCGTGCAGATTAGTGATGACATCGGTCAGCGGGCAATCAAAAGTTAGAATTATCCGCTCGGCATCTATGTATTCCGTGTTTATATATTCCGCCCGCGTATTTTTCATCACTTCCATAATTGCTCCGAGATAAGTGCTGGGCGAAATAATATCCAATTTCACGTATGGCTCGTAAATTTTCTCGATTGCGGCCGGATCAGGCATTTCAGTCGGAGAATAGATTTTTATCCGCCCGTTCTTGCCACGCAGTTCGATTTCGTAAACGACGCTTGGCGTTGTGATAGTCGGACTGATATCGAATTCGCGCTCTAGCCGGGATTGGATAATTTCCAGATGGAGCATGCCCAAAAAACCGCAACGGAATCCGCGGCCCAGCGCAACATTGCTTTCCGGTTCGAAAGCGAATGCCGCGTCATTGAGCTTCAATTTGTCCAACGCATCGCGCATGAAATTATAATCGTCGCCTTCAATCGGATAAAAAGAAGCATAAACCATCGGAACGACTTGCTTATATCCCGGCAACGGTTTGACGGGGTTAGAAGCTTGCTCTTTGAAATCTGCAATTGTCACGGTATCACCAACCCGGCAATCCTCGACACCCTTAAACCCGGTCGCGATGTAGCCGATGTCGCCCGCCACCAATTTTTCAACTGCTTGCAGATCCGGTCGGAAAAATCCCACTTCTACTACGCCGCTTTCCGATCCGACCGCCATCATAGCAATCTTATCATCGCGTTTCACTGTGCCATCAACGATCCGGACATATGCTACCACGCCTTTGTATGTATCGTATTTGGAATCAAAAATGAGCGCCCGCAAAGGATTTTCGACATCGCCTTTGGGTGCTGGAATCATTTCGACAATTTTTTCCAAAAGTTTTTCCACGCCCAGGCCGGTTTTTCCGGAAACTTCTAAAATTTCTTCTTCTTTGCATCCCAAAATATGAATAATTTCTTTTTTCGTCTTCGCAACATCGGCATTGGGCAGATCGATTTTATTGACCACCGGAATGATTTCCAAGCCTTGTTCGATCGCCAGATATAAATTGGAAAGCGTCTGCGCCTGTACGCCCTTAGTCGCATCCACCAGAAGCACCGCGCCCTCCACTGCCGCCAACGATCGAGAAACCTCGTAGTTAAAATCTACATGGCCTGGAGTATCAATAAGATTTAATGTATATTCTACGCCTTGTTGGTCATACTTCATCCTCACCGGCTGCAGTTTGATCGTAATTCCCCGCTCCCGCTCCAAATCCATCTGGTCAAGCAACTGCTCTTTCATTTTTCGCTGTTCCACCGTCTTGGTCAATTCCAAAAGACGGTCCGACAAAGTAGATTTTCCATGGTCAATATGCGCGATGATGCAGAAATTGCGTACGTTTTTCTGGTCCATATACATTTAATTCTATAATAAAAAGCTTGAAATTTCAAGCTTTGCCTGGAAAAATACTTACTTTGATTTTTTAAATGCCGCTCACATCATCCGTATTTTCTATGATGACTGCCGCCTGTCGGCTCTTGAGAAGTTTTTTGGTCAGGGAATTTTTAAAGACAAAAAATTCTTCCAGTCTCAGAAAATAACAGGCGGCAATAAAAATCACCAGTCCAACCAAACCTGAAACAGACAGTTGAGAAAAAACGCCTAAAAATTTGTTCAGGTTAAACCAATTTCCGGTGAAATTTTTTGCAATTTGAATACCCAATCCGGCCGCGAAGGATGCGACAGAAACCTTAACCACCGATTTGATTATGTTTCGATCGTCCAGGCTGTCAAACCGCATCCGCAAAAAGAATAGCAAAGCCAACATTTGGAAAACACTGGCTACCGAAAATGCGATTGCCAGACCCAGAACTTGATAACGATGGATCAAAAGTAAAACCGTTCCAATATTTACCGCCTCAGTGGCAACCGCCACGTAAAACGGCGTTTTGGAGTCGTGGATGGCATAAAAAGATCGCGTAAGGAGCGGCACGATGCTCTGTGCAAAAAGACTGATTGCAAAAATTCCTAAAGACTGAAAAGTTAGGATCGTATCGTTCCAATCAAATTTTCCCGCACCCAATATCACACGCACAATTTGTGCCCGCAGCACCAACATCACAACACTGGCAGGAATGACAAAAAATAGAATCTGCCGGAAAGTTTCCGAAAAACTTCTTATATATTTATCGTGTTCGTTCCGCGCCGCGTAAGTGGAAAGGGTCGGAAACGCCGCCAACGCGAAAGATATCCCAAAAAGCGACAGCGGCACGCTCTGTAAGTTTTGAGAAAAATTAAAGATGGCCAGACTTCCAGCTGCCAGCGTCGAGGCAAATACGGTAATTACCATCAGATTGAACTGACTGATGGCAATCCCGGTCATCCTTGGCAACATCAGCTTCATAACCTTTTTGACATCATGATTTTTCCAATACGTCCAGAGTCCCCACTGATGTTTGAAACCTAAATTCCGCGCCGCCAGATATTGCAATGACATATGCATAAAAGCGCCGAACACTACGCCCCAAGCTAACCCGACCGGACCCATGAATTTTACAAAAACTAAAATGCCGATGATGATTCCTAAATTATAAAGGAGCGGTGCGATCGAATAAATCAAAAAATTTTTAAACGAGGTCAGTATACCGCCCATAATTCCGCTGAAGCCTAGGAACAACGGACTTAAAAACATAATGCGGGTAAACAGCACCACACGCGCCATCTTTTCCGGGGAAAATCCAGGCGTAATCAGTTTCATCAGAAACGGCGCGAAGATCGCAAAAATGATGGAAAAAATAATTATGAAAAAAATTGCCAAGTTCAATACCCCATTGGCCAGCTCCCACGCTTCTTCGTCTTTTTCATTACTGACCAGACTGGTAAAAACCGGAATAAAGGCTGCGCTTAATGCTCCCAGGATCAGCAAATTATAAATCAGGTCGGGAATTCGGAAAGCGGCGTAATAAACATCGAGCGTGTCTCCGGCGCCAAAGGTGGAGGCCAAAAGCCGGTCGCGAAAAAGTCCCATCAGGTTACTGACGATCCCGGCCATCGTAATGATGAAAGCGGCCGAAATTACTGATTGCGACGGCTTCGAGGAAAGAAATTTGTTTTTGAAGATTTTCTTGATCACGATAAGGTTTATTTCTTAGTAAAAGCCACTCCCCAAAATTTATCCGTCGTCAGATCAGAATCCAACTCTAGACTGTTTTCCGATTGCGTAACCGTGTCTGGATATTTCCAAATCACATCGTAGTCGGACGGAAAAGTCAATTTGGAGGTAAATTTATCGCCCAGACTGCCGGATTGTTTCTGGGCCAACAAGGAATAGTTATCCGCCGGATCCGTACCGGACATCACAATTTTGAATGGTAGCAGATATTTATATTTTAGTACAACCGTTTCTTGCGGACTGACATAAGTCCAGTTAGCAAAAACCGTTTTATTATTTTCATCATAGATCCGCGTTCCGGTCGTCGGATCGATCTTGGTCGAATCCTCTTCCATTTGGACCAGCGGATCGCGCGTAAATCCCAACGCATCGTAATCGAGCGGCGGAGAGTCGACTTCCCTGGTCTGGCCCTCGGCGGAAATCAGCTGTGACCCTTGCGGCACATAGACACGCACGTAATCAGCGTTGACTTTATTATACCAATCATACGGCGTATTGCCACCGTTATGGTGCCGAGTGATCGTTACCGTATCAATGATCGATCCGTCCGGCTGGATCGCAGCACTGTGATTGATCGTCTCATCAATCACGCCGTCGGTCTTATAGCCATTGATGTTGGTATTGATGACGCTCAGATAATCCTTGGGCGTATTCAAAATTGCTCCCGACCAACCTGCCTGGGAGATTTCCTGTTCAATATCATAATTGGACGAATACAGCAAAATCTGTTTCTCATTCAAACTTTCAACCAGAGCATCGGCAATTTTGGAAAGCGTGGAAAGGTCTTTGGTAGCAAACAGTTTGTTCATTATTTTTGGAGCCAGGTCGGATAAAATTTGTTTGGGTTTGTTTGTAGTTTTATTGTAATCCACCTGGACTTCCTGCTGGATCAGATTAATAAAGTTATTCTGATCCACCGTTACGCCGTAATCCGGCATGCTGATCGGACCAGTGATTGCCAAAAGTTTTTGGATCACTACCGGCGTCATAGTAATTACGCCGTCTACCGTCGGACCTCCATCTCTTTCGTAAAACTGTATCGCTTCCTGGGCCGAAGTCGGGAAATCGGGAAACCAATTGCTGTCATGCAAGCTCCAGTTTGCGCTAATCTTTTGAATCGGAATTGGCGGCACGATCTTGTCTTTCATCTGACCGTCAGGATCATAAATTCCGTCCGTAAAAAATTTAGTCACCTGACCGTTAAAAATATCCAGCTCGCCATAAGTACCGATGAATCCTCCAGTTGCCCGCATTTCCTGATTGTTCTGGAAAAGAAACAGATATTTTCTCGGTCCGTCGCCACCCAAAATATCCGTAAAGATTTGGCTATTATTCACAAACCCGTCGACGAACGTTTCAATCTCCGGCAATTTATTTTGAAGCATTATGAATGTGTCTCTTTGATTGGACGGAATATCATCCACGTTTACCCGAGATAAATCGTTCTGGATATCTTTTAATAAAGCATCGATTTGTTTGGCATTGGCTTCCGTGTTTTGAAAAGTTTTCAAAAGCGAGACCGGATTGGAATCACTGCCGCTGTTCGGCAGAGGATTATTAATCCTGTCTAACTGCCGTATGATTTGATCGGAAAGCACTCCAATCTGAGACACATCCTTTCCGGCCTGCGCCAAAGAGCTTCCCGTAGAAAGCTTGGACAGAAACGGCAAGTATTGAGAGATATTGACCAGAACTTTACTCAAACTATTTATTTCCTCGGACATTTCGTTAAATTCGTCGTATGCTTCGCTAAAATCCGTCGCCGACTGCTGAAAATTCTGGCCGAGCATATTATCTTTAGCCTGCGCCAAAGCAACATAAGCCGCTTGCCCTTGTCCGATGACAGAATTTTTTATCAGCAATCCCTTCTTAACCAAGCCAAAACCGAAAACCGCAACAAAGGCCGCCAGCGCAACACTTGCAAAAGAAAATATTAGTTTTTTCCGGTGACGAGAAGCGAATTCTTGCCGCCGCTTTCTCTTTTTCTCAAATCTAACCCTTTTTATCCTTTCTTTTTTTTGTTTTTCTTTCTTTTTTTCTTCCTCAAGTTTACTTTTTTGATTCTCCAAATACCTCAGATTCCAAAATATTTCATCTTCGGTAGCTTGCTGGAAATAATCATCGTTCTTTAACGGGCTATTCGCCTCTTCAAGAGATTTTTCTCCTTTTTCTTTTTCAAAATAGCGAGATTGTTCTTTATTGCGAACGATTGAATGTCTGGCATGTGTCTTCACGGGCCGATCATTTTCCACTTCATACATGATCGGAACATTTTCATTCTTAAAAGCTCTTCCAAGTTGGTAAACTTTCGCTCTTTCTTCCAAGACCAAGCTTCTGAACCGCTCAATCTCCTCTTCGATGGCGTCCGGCAGCTTGATATCGTAAACATTGCCGGAAGGATCTGTTTTTTTCTCAACTTTTTTTTGCTCGAGCTTAAGAATTTTTTCGATTTTCTCGATTTTTTCCAGATCCAAATCGCCGGTTTCTGTCACCGGACGCACGTCAAACATCTGAGGAATAACTTTGTTTTTCTTTTTATTTTTCATTTCGACTAGAGTTTTTTATAAATTTCCAGAGTCTGTTCCGCCATCTTCTTCCAACTGTATTTTTTGATTTGCTGGAATCCTTTTCTCATAAGCTCTGCGCGCAAATCTTGGTCATCCAGCACCTTGGAAATGGCTCCGGCCATCTTGTCCACATTTTTAGCGTCAAAATAATACGCACTGTCTTCCAAAATTTCCCGCATACACGGATGGTCAGAAGAAACCACCGGCGCGCCTTTGGCCATGGCTTCCAGCGGCGAAAGCCCGAAGCCTTCGTACAAAGAAGGCCAGACATAAACGGAAACGTTGTGGAAAAAAACATCCAGATCGTAATCCGGAACATAGCCGGTAAAAATCACGCTTTCAATATGCTCGTCTTCCACCATTTTTTTCAAGCGGACATAAAAATAATCCTCCTTCCCGACAAATACCAACTTCAAATTATTTTTTCCCGGCTCTTTCCGAAGCCGGTCAAACGCACGCACCAACCGTTCCAAATTTTTGTGCGGATAGGCGTTGCCGACATACATGATATATGGTTTTATTATACCATATCGCGCTAAAATTTTCTCATCCTTATTAGGGGTGAGCATGCAGAAATCTTCGCAAGCTTCATAAGTCACGGTGATTTTATCTTTCGAAACATGGTACTGCTTCAAGATATCCTCTTTGGTGAAATTAGAAACCGTTATCAATCTGTCCGCCCGAAAAATTGCCGAGCGGATGACAATTTTATACATCAGATATTTGAACCAATAGATGATCGGATGAAGCGTAGTGCTGCGCCGGGTAGGAAAATAGATCAGGATAAGATCATGGATCGTTACGATAAATTTACGGAAATAAAAAACCGGCACATTGAAATGTGGAAAATGCATCAGATCCAGCTTGTATTTGTTCAGAAGTTTTGGAAATTCCAGTTGTTCTTTCAACGAATACCACCGATAATCCGCCAATACTTTGGTGAAATTGGAATTTTTGGGCTCATATTCGTCGAAGTTGACTTTCTGAAGAAAAATAAAATACTGATTGTCGAGATCAATCTTTTCCAAATTCTCGATTAATTTTTGAGTGTAGCGCCCCAGTCCCTTTCTTTTTACCCCAAAAAACCGGGCGTCGATGCCAATGCGCATGGTTTATATCGTTTTAATACAAACTACGCTCTCATTATATCTGAATTTAACAAACAAAAAAAGCCCCGGAGCGTTTACCAATAATTATCTTAGAACTTTAAAAAACGTCCTGGCCGTCTTTTCCCAATCGAAATTTTTGGCTTGTTCCAAACCTTTCGCAGACATTTTTTCTTTCAATTCGCGGTTGATTAAAATTTCTTTCATCGCTTGATAAATTTCTCCCGGCTTGTCCGGATCGATCAGAACGCCTGAATTTCCAACCATCTCGGGAAGCGAGGAATTATTGGAAACGATCACCGGTACGCCACAACGCATCGCTTCCAGCGGCGGAAAGCCAAACCCCTCAAAAAAAGACGGGTAAACGAAAAGCGAGGCTAGGTTGAAAACATACTCTTTGTCTTCATCCGCAATGAAACTCGCCGCCATGATCTTGTCTTTGTGGACGCTCTTTTCAATTTCCATGAATATTTTTTCCGAAAGCCAGCCTTGCGATCCGGCAATCACCAGCTTATATTTGGAAATTTCTTCAGAATCATTTTTTTCGGCAAACTTCTGGAGCTGATCGAACGCCTGAATGATGCCGATGATATTTTTTCTCGGTTCGATCGTGCCCAAATACAAAATAAACTTATATGGCAAACCGTATTTCTCTTTCGTCCTGACCAGCTTCTCATCATTGCGACTGATGACCCGGAACTTATCCGCTACGCCGCTGTAAATGATTTGGATCTTTTCTCCCGGAATCCCGTAAAACGATTCGAGATCATTTTTAGTCGATCCGGAAACGGCGATGATCTTATCTGCCCGGCGACAAATCTTTTTAGCATTGATAAAAATATGCCAGAGCCTTCTTTTCCAAGAAAAAGTCTGCGGATAGCGCTCGAATGAAAGGTCGTGAATCGTCAGAATCAACTTTGTCTTTCGACTGACACTGCCAAAGATGATGTTGGGCATAAAAAATATGTCCACACCACCGATCATCCTGTCAATCTTGGGCCAATCCAGATACCAGAACAAAAAGTTCAAAAGCTTGTTGGGAAAATGGAATTTTTTCAAGGTGACGTTGGAATATTTTTCCAGCCAAGAAAAATCCGCGCCGGAAGAACGGAAGGAATTAAAAAAAAGAACGTACTCGTTCTTGCGGTCGATTTCAAATAATTGCTTGAGCAAATTAAGCGTGTATTCTTCTACCCCCGTCCTGCGGCCCTCCGCCAAACATCTGATGTCGATTCCGATCTTTGCCATAAATTTCTACGTTATTCCAAATAATGAATGATGAGTACCAGCCAGAACGCCACGAACAATCCCGCCAAAAATGAAGCCGCAAAGATTATAAGCGGACCGATCCGCCATTGGACGATGACCGGATCCTGAGCGACTATTTTGAACCAACTTTCTTCGTTTTGACTTTGGTTTAACATGTCAGTATTTTTTGAAATTTCTTTGACGATCGCGTCAGAAATTTTTCTCCCTTGGCTGGCGTTCGGAGTAGAAAATGAAATAGAAACTATCTGCGAAGAAAGTTTTTCCGCGTCAAAACTTCCAGAGAGTTGTCTCATGGAAAATTTACTCGCGTCAATTCCGGCATCCGCATAAATATTAGCCACCGTCCGCGGATCTTTCAGCCATTCCACCACCGTGTCGGCAAATTGATCATCGGCTTGCAGACGATAATAATCATCGTACCGATAAGCATCGGTTTTCTGCTCGCCCGTCCGGGTGATATTCAATGCGAGTGAGTTATCGTAAGAGATCGGCTTGGTTGCAAAATAAACAAAAGTTCCGGCTACGATCGCCACAACCGTGATAATCACGACTCCAATATGCTTTTTGAAAATTTTCAGGTATTCTTTCAAATCCATAAAATTAATTTTTAATTTCTGATTTCGAAATCAGAATTTGAGATTTTGAGATTGCGAATTCCTGAAAGGAATTCGTGACATATTCCTTTATTTTAGCTTTGAAAATCTCTTTGTCAAATTTTTTCACTCGCTCCCGGATGTAAGCCGGATCAAATCGCAACTCGTTGAATTTCTCGACTGCTTCAACGATATCCTGATAATTTTGCCGATCAAAAAATATTCCCATCCGTCCTTCTTCCATGTGCTCCGGAATATCTCCGCCGCGGAAAGCGATGAGCGGCCGCCCGGAGGCCATCGCTTCGATCGCCACAATGCCAAAATCTTCCTCTTGCGGAAAAACAAACGCCCGACACTCGGCATAATAGTGCGCTAATTCTTCATCTGGCACACGGCCCAGAAATTCAATATTGGGTCCGGCCATTTTTTTAAGTCTTTTCATCTCCGGACCGCGTCCGATAATTTTCAGTTTCAACCCCAATTCATTGAATGCTTGAATCGCAATATCCACCCGCTTGTAAGCCAAGAGCCGGCCGACAATCAAAAAATAATCCTTTGGCTTTTCGGCTATGTAAAATTTATCGATGTTGACGGGCGGATGGATGACAAGACTGCCCTTTTTATAATATTTTTTAATCCTTTTTGCGACAAAATTGGAATTGGCAATGAGGCAATCAATTCTTTCCGCACTCACCCGGTCCCAAACCCGGATGTAATTCATCGCGAGCGGAATAGTTTTTTTAATTAAACTGGGAAAACTGAAATCATGCGTATATTTCTGACAATCGTCCCAAGCGTAACGCATCGGAGTGTGCATGTAACAAACATGCAAGGTCTCCGGTCCGGTAATGACACCCTTGGCATAGCTGGAAGAATCTGAGAGGACGATGTCGTAATCGGAAAAATCAAACTGCTCAATACCCATCGGCATGAGCTGGGGAAAAAGCCGGTGATAATTTTTAGCAAATGGAATTTTTTGGATAAAAGAAGTTTTTATCTTCTTGTCTTCGAAAACTCCGTGCATCAATTTTTTATTATAAACCAGAGTGTAAATCGGAGCATCGGGAAAAAGCTCCGTAAAACATTCCAGAACCCTTTCCGCTCCCCCGTTTTGAACCAAGTAATCGTGAACCAGCGCGATCCGCATTTTGTTTCAGTTTATTTTTTTATTTCTTCTTTATTTTACCTTTTTTGCCGGTCTTTTACAAACAACAAACAAAAAGAGGAGTCCCGCAGGACTCCCCGATTTTTACTACAAACCTATAGGTTGTTTCTTTTTCGAAACACCACCCCGACCGTTTTCAAACAGATATGGATATCCATCCAGAGCGACCAGTTCTCGATGTAATAGAGATCCAGCTTATATTCGTCTTCGAAATCCAGATCTGACCGGCCGGAAACTTGCGCCATTCCTGTCACTCCCGGCTTGATCGTCAGGAGCCGCCGATGGTAATCCATATATTTTTCCACTTCCCGTTTCTGGTGCGGCCGTGGACCAACCAGACTCATCGATCCGAAAAGCACATTAAAGAATTGCGGCAGCTCATCGATTGAATATTTTTCAATAAAGTTTCCGACGCGCGTCTTGCGCGGATCATTCTTGATTTTATAAAGCGGCCCGCGGCGGACGCTTTGCTTCTCTATGAGCTCTTTTTCAAATTGAAGCGCTTCTTCCAGTTTGGGATTTTCTTTCGTAACGCAATATTTCCATTTCATATAACGAAACTTATAGACAAAAAATTTCTTTCCGTCATTGCCAACCCTTTCATTTTTATAAATGATCGGGCCCTCGCTCTCAATCCAAATCGCCAGTGCCGTTATCAACATTATCGGGGAGGTAATGACGATAGCAACAAAAGAAACGATGACATCGAAAACCCGCTTTAAGATTTTTCCCCAGCCGTCCAGGGGCGTGTGTTTAACTTCGATCAAAGGTTCGCCATTCAAAACCCCGACTTCATATTGAGAAGTCTGCAACGTGGTCGGAATATATTTATAATTGATACCGTTGATCGCGCAGTAATCTATGAGCTTCTCTTGTTCATCATCCGTCACAGACGGTTCGCATAAGATAATCTCATCAATACCCTTTTCCTGCTCTATGCCCTTAACCACTTTCAAATGGGCCGTTTCGATCTGATCGACGACCCGGTAACCCATGTTTTTATTCCGCTTGATCAGTCTCGAGATTGAATCGATTTTCCCGTTGTTTCCTATCAGCAAAACTCGATGGACACCAATTCCTCGGTAACGCAACAGCCATTTCTGCATCAGCTGTAAAACATAGCGGGCAATGACAACGTAGACAACCGCCAAACCCCAGGCGCTTAAAATGATAAAACGCGAAGAAAACCATTCGCGCTGTAAAAAGATGGCAACGATTATAATGACCAGCCCGATCGAAGTCGCATTGAATACCCGGAAAGTTTCTTTCCAAAACTTTCTGGTAACCCGAATATCGTAAAGTCCTTCAAGGGCGTAAATGATTATGAAAAGCGGAACGACCGCCAGAACGACTTGGATATAAGCATGGAAAGGAAATTTGTACAAGATCGGCTTCAAAGCGATAATTTCCGGAACATTCCTGATTGAAAAAGCGGTGATCGCCGCCAGAACTATCATTACAAAATCAACGGGAACTTGCAGCGCGCTAAAAAATAATTCGGATCTTTTCATAAAATAATTCTAGCATTAACCGAACAAAACGGGCAACTGGATAAAATTTCTTTTCTAACAGCATTGAATTTAAAATTTATCAAAGCAAATCTGTAAGCCGGATTTTGTCGAGGACAATCATTTATCTGGTCCTGTCATTACTGACAGGATCAAGCGGCACTTCTAGTGCTTCCTAGGGGAGAACTAGACACGACCTTGCATTCAGGTAAGGATTTAGCCGTTTCACTCCCGGCGTTTCCGTCGGGACTATCCCCGAAGGGATCCGCAAGCCTTTCAACCCGCGGCGTCTCTGCTCGCACCTCTCGAGTTTCCTCGGACGGGCGTTACCCGCTACCTTTCCCCGCCTAACGGGGCGAATGTCCGGACTTTCCTCAATCCCGCAAGCGGAATTGTAATTGTCTAATTTGCTTTGACAAAGCCTAAATTCAATGCGAAATAACTATTTTATAATAGGTTATTTTGCAAGTTTTGTCAATCTGTTTTTGCGTTAAAAAATCGCGCCTAAATATGTCCGATTTTTAATTTTAGAGACTTGATGACCTAAATTCAACATTTACTCGGCCTCCATCCGCTTCAACATATTCGCCAACCGTGATTCAGATAAGCATTGCGCTCCGGGCGGATCGGCTATTTTTTGCAAAATCATTTTTTTCTCACCATTGCTTTTGAAAAGTCCGAAATCATATTCCGGCGAAAAGGTCTTACCGATGATTTTTCCGAACCAATCTTCCGGCTCTTCGTCGGTCAGCTCGAAGAAACACACTTCCGCCGGCAAGCGATCGCCTCTTTTTTTCAATTCTTCCAATATTTTGCGCAATGCCTTAAAAAAAGACTCGAAGAACTCCACTTGCTTTTTTTCATTCCCCCAAAATCCATTAGTCGGAAAGCCCACCTCGCCTATCTCGTATTCAACCTCCCAATTAGAGATCGTCTCAAAAACTTCCTGAAGTTTATCTAATTGCCCGAACCAGTTACTGCGTTGCCATCCTGCCTCCCGGATCGGCCAATGCCAAAGACCGGGAAAATAATTAAGACTCACGACATCGAAATTATCTCTGATTTTTTCAAATTCTTTGAGATAGTCGTCGATCCAGACGCCCAAACGGAAAATCGATGTCAAATTTCCCACCAGCAAAGATGCAACGATTTTAATATCAGGATTATAGTCAAAAAAAATTTTCCGCGTAATCCGGCAGAGTCTGGGCAAATCTTCCGCATTGATCGGATTATAAACAAAATTGTTCAGTTCATTTAAGATTTGAATTTTGCCAATTTTGTACCCAGGATCCGCTTCCAGATATTTTTTAACTTCTTCAATGTATCGCTCATAAGCCTCGAAAAATTTTATCCTATCTTTTTTGTAAAATTCGATTGCCCAACGGGGCGGATTGGAAAATATGATGGTTGGCGGGTTTAGCCCGCTTTTTTCCATTACGCCTTTGGCTGCCGCATAGCGATTGAGTTGATCATGGTCAAACTCCCCCGGTTCAGGTTCGATCTTTTTCCAATGCCAGTCATAATGTATCGCTTCAATCCCTTCTTTCGGAAGACTCGAGTAAATTTTCCGCAACCTTTCCGAATTCGCCAGAGTTACGTAATCCACGCTGTGATCAATAGCGGAAAATCTCAGGTTGAACTGCGGATCTTTGGCCATACTTTTGAATTATTGACTTTATCCATTTACTACAAAAAATCCGCCCGAATATTAAAATCGGATGTTTCAGGGTTTCTGCAGTTAAATGTCCGCTTGTTTGTATTAGGTTATACAAAAATAATAAGCGCCTCCATGCTTCACAAACCAGACCTGAAAGAAAATTTATTTTTCCTGTTTTCCGGAATGGTCATCAGCGTTCCATTTCCCTTTCTCGTGGAAAATGTAACGGCCTATTTTTTTAGCACAAGACTGCCACCCACCATAGCGGACATTATTTTGGTCGCATTGATCGCGCCGGTCTTTGAAGAATTTGCCAAGGCTTATCCGCTTTTTTACCGCCATAGCGAAACGGAAAGGAGCCTTTTTAAGATGGGACTCCTGACCGGACTGGGTTTTGGCATTGCCGAGATGCTTTTTTATGTCATCGGCGCCGGCGTTCCGATCCTCGCCCGCTTGCCGGCCCTTATCTTTCACGCCACGAATACCTCGATCGTCGGTTACGGCGTCGCCAAGAAAAAAGATTTTGCTTTTTATTCGATCGCGGTCGGTCTCCATTTCCTGAACAATATCTCGGCAATGTTCGGAATGGCCTGGGTTTTTATCGGCATTCCAGCCACTTTGGCCTCTTACTTTTTATCGATCTATCTTTACAATAAAACGACTGAACGAGTTAAAAGTTTTTAGGAATTATTTTAAAGTTTTGTTTAACATCGGAAAAAGTTGCGGATCAGAAGAACCGTCGATCTTGAACAGACTTATGCCCTCGATATGCAAAGTTTGCGCTATGGAAATTTTCTGTCGAATAGATGCGGCGTCTTCAAAAGTCACCAGATGCTCGCCGTCAGACGCCAGATAAGTAAAGGAGAGTTCTCCGCCCGACGTTCTTTGCGGAACAACGTTGTGCGCCTTAGCTTCGGCTATCGCCGCCGGATAACTGATGCTGCCAATGTCAGTGTATTCGTAAGTGTTTGCGGTTTTTGTAACGTGAAATTCCCATCCGTATGTTGGAATCCCCAGAATTAATTTCTGCGGAGAAATATAACGCAGTGCATATTCCAGCACTTGCTTTACCCATTGATTATCGGCGTTGGGCGCGTACGGGCTGGATGCCGTGTTTTCAAAACTCTGCGCCCGATAAACCTGAAAGACTTCGTCATAGGCCATCACCCGAACACTATCGCAATATTGGTCCAAGGCGGAAAAATCATTGGCATAACTCATCGCCCGCGTACCGGTCCACCCGGTCGGCGGCAAATCTTGCGTGCGCGCTTCGACCGTACAATCCAGAGTTTTGCCCAAGGGCTGTAATTTCTGATGGAGATCCTCGAGGAACGAGGAAAAATTATTCCGATCGGCAACATCCTTTCCTTCGTAATCAATATCGACGCCGGGAAAATTATTTTTCTTAAGCATGCTGACAATCGCATCGATATGATTATCCAAAAGCGTCGGATCAGTAAACACTTTGTGCATCGCCAGAGCGTCGGTCCACAGGATCGTCGGCACGACTTGGACATTCGCAGCTTTAGCTTCTTGGAACAGCTGCGACCACGGCGCAGAATTTATTTGTGCCGTATCGATCAAACTGCCGTCCGGAGCAACGCTAAAAGCGAACGGATTGATTTCGCTGAAGAGATTTAAATTTCCCTGCAAAGAAGCCACACCTTCGGTTTTCCGCCAATACGGAATCCAGCCAGAAACAAAAAACGAATTATCGCCAGGAGAAACTGCGGCTATTTTTTTCGCGTCGGATACT
This sequence comes from bacterium, assembly GCA_021789395.1. GTDB lineage: Bacteria > Patescibacteriota > Minisyncoccia > Moranbacterales > UBA2206 > JAJYJP01. The sequence goes on from JAJYJP010000001.1 coordinate 33,549, forward strand.
GCAGTTTTTTTCTGGTCAGGACTTTTTTTATTCGTGGAATAAAAAATTAGACTTGTCGCCAAAAGCGCCAAAACAAAAGCAATTAGAACAACAAAATTAATTTTTCTTAACATGATTGCTTATTTTCCCATATCTCCCGATAAAAATCAATACTACTTTTCAGTCGTTTTTCCGCCGAATTCATCTGTCATATCGGCCATGGCATCATTCTTTGTTTTGTGCACCACGCCGTCTCGATGTTCCGGTGGAGAGTAAATTGTGTAGATCTTCATCGGTTCTGCAGTTGAAGTGTTGATGATATTGTGTCTGGTTCCGGCCGGAATCACGATCGCATAACCGTCTGCAATAGCGTGCTCCGCGCCATCCAGAGCTGCTTTGCCCGCACCTTTTTCGATCCGGATAAATTGGTCAAGTGCGTGCACCTCCTCTCCAATCTCTTCGTTGGGTAAAAGGCTCATCACCACCAATTGGCTATGTTTGGCCGTATAGAGAACTTTGCGAAAATTGTCATTTTCTTCCGTCACTTTTTCTATATTTGCAATATATCCTTTCATATTTTTAATAATTTAGTTTATTTTATTCCGACAAAAGACCGGATCCTCCTTGTCCGGCCTTTTGCTTTTCAAAATTTCATTATCTTCTTTCGTCTTTGTCCTTATCCTTATCATGACCAGCGTGAACCATTGCGGCAGAACCGCTCCAACCGCTAAAAACTATCACGAGAACACCGGTTATGATATCGCTCCACAATAGACCCGCGTTACTTCCGAACAAAAAAGGAGAAATTACAAGCCAGACACCCAAAATAATGTTGATCCAGGTGATCCCCCCTGTCGTTTCCGGCGTAAACGCCCGGATCAACGATACGATTGCGACAATGATACCGACAATCACAGCGTTAGTAGCCTGCCCTGCATTGGGAAAAATTATCACCAACGGCGAAATGATCAACCATATTCCCAATATGATATTTATGATGCTCGCGGTTGTAGATTGAGTTCTATCAGCCATAATATCACCTCCTTCTTTAGTTGATTTTAATTTATTAATTTATTAAAAAATATGCAATTTTTATTACAAATCCTTTACTTCTTTATTTCTTTCTATTTCTATTTCA
>JAJYJP010000044.1 GCA_021789395.1 bacterium
CCATCAGATTGTCACGGTCAATCCGGAGTTTATATTAGAGGCGCAGAAAGATAATGAGTTTAAAGATATTCTAAACGGCGCTGATTTGAATGTGGCGGACGGTGCGGGAATTCGATTTGCTTTCTTATGGCATTGCAAGCTTTTAAAGGCGAGGATTGCGGGCATTGATCTGATGCAAGAAGTTTTAAGTTTGGCTAAAGAAGATAATCTATCAGTTTTTATTGCAAGTTATACAGGCGCATTGAGTTCATGGAAAGAGACTCGAGATGCGATTTTGAAAAAATATCCGGGGCTGCATATGGACGGAATGGATTTGGACACGAAGTGTCCAAGTGAATTTGCGGTTTCCTCGGACATATTATTTTGCAATTTCGGCGCCCCGCATCAGGAAAAATTCATCCACTCGCTAAAGACGCTCGATCAGAGTAAAATAAGATTAGCGATGGGCGTGGGCGGCAGTTTTGATTTTTTGACCGGCAAGCGCAGAAGAGCTCCGAAAATTTTGCGGAAAATCGGATTAGAATGGTTATGGCGATTCTGCGGTGAGCCGCGCCGCCGCGCCAGACGGATTTGGAACGCGGTAGTGATATTTCCGATCAGAGTAATTCTAAATTAGCAGAGCATGGATAAAAAAATCATTGAGTTTTTAAAAAAATCTTCCAAGGTTTTTACGCGGGATTATAAAAGCATGACCATGCTTTTTTCCGCTTGTGAAGGGTATTTGAAATTGGCGCCGAAAGAGGTTGGCGGTTTTTCATTTTCAGACATTTTGATTTATAGAAGTAAGGATAATGCTGATTTCTATTTTCTGGATAAGGAGGTTGAAGAACTTGAAAATTTTCTTTCCAAAAACATAGATGCGAAATGGATAAAAGCAGGAGCTGAAAGATATCTGTTATTAGCCAAAGAATTGGAAAGAGATATGGCAAGCGGCCGTAAAAATATATATAAGAAAAACGCTACGATGTGGCCGCTGAATATGACTGTCTTCAACATTCCGCATCTGGTCATTGATCACAAAGTCAGAATCAAGGATGATGCGGTATCTGAATTTTGCGAATATGCCAGAGTGGAAACGGAAGACATATTCAATGAGGTAGATAGATATTATAAGAAAAATAAAATAGCCCCGGTTCCTAAATTTATAAAAGGATACAAGGACGGTGTAAAAGAATTCATAATTTTTGGAAATGAATTCATATATGACAAAAAAGTTCTTGATGATTTCAAGCGGGAGTTGGCCAAATTAAAGGATGAAATTCAAACTAAAGAAATAAAAGGCTACGTTGCCAGCAAGGGAAAGGCGTCGGGTGTAGTCAAGATAGTTTTGACCGAGAAAGATCTTGGAAAAGTGGAAGAAGGTGATGTCATGGTTGCAACCAACACAAATCCCAGCTATATGACGGCCATAAAGAAAGTCTCCGCTATTGTCACAGATGAGGGCGGGCTTCTTTGCCATGCGGCAATCGTTTCGCGGGAATTAAATATCCCATGCGTAATCGGAACCAAAAACGCAACTGCGATTTTAAAAGATGGAAACTTGGTCGAGGTTGATGCGAATAACGGGATTGTAAAAAAAGTTTAAAACAAATGAAGCTGATAAGAAGATTTGAAAAAATTTTCAATCGTCCACTTCCATTGATATCTATAGACTTCTGGTTTGAAGGTGAGTATCATAGAATACGCAAGATTACTGATGGAAAAATGTATTTCAATCCTCTCTTTGTGTATGAAAAAAACAAAGGAGTTTCGGTTTACTACGATGTTAATAATCCGGATACAGATGAGATGTTGATAGTAAATTATTTCATAAAGAGACCTGAAAAATTCAAAAAAATCATGCGAGAATATGCGGCAGAAGCTAAGGAGGTAATCAGAATTTCAAAAAGTAAAAGCAGGAAGGAATTTGCCAAGCTATGTGAACTTGGTATAAATACCTGGCCCAAGCTTACTTTTTCCGCTGTTTTGGGGCGATACTATGGAGAAATTTCAAAAAAAGGATCTATTGCTCTTGCATATAAAAGTAGGAAAAAATTTGAAAAAATTTCTTATGTTGCTGATGAAAAAATCATCAAGATGGCAAAGATTATTTTGCCGAACTATAAAGACGACATGGATTTTTTGAGGTATGAAGAAATAAAAAATAAAAAATTACCAACGAAAGAAGAGATTAAAAAACGTAAACAAGGATTTGTCTATTTCGAGGGCAAGCTTTATACAGAAATGAATTTAAAGAAATTTGAGAAATTACATAAGATAAAAATCATTGATGAAAAATTGGATGCGAGTTTGAAAGGATCGATAGCGATGAAGGGAAAAATAAAGGGCATTGCCAAAGTTATTTTAGAAAATAAAGATCTCAAAAAAATAAAACCCGGTGATATTCTGGTTGCTTCAATGACCATACCGGATTTTCTTCCTGCTATGAAAAAAGCCGCAGCTTTTGTTACCGATGAGGGAGGATTGCTTTGTCATGCAGCTATTGTGGCGCGTGAACTAAAAAAACCGTGTATAATTGGAACTAGGAGTGCGACCAAAATCCTTAAAGACGGTGATTTTGTTGAAGTGGACGCAAATAAAGGAATAGTAAATATCATAAAAAAGAAATAATTATGTTCAACGGAGAAAAAATCCCATTTTTTGAAAAAGAAAAGCAATTTGGCTGCAACGTTTCAATTAGAAATTTCTATTTTCGCCATGCCGAAAAGGCAAGCGGTTTAGTGGGGGATGAAAACGGGATGTCAATATCCAGGCTTTCAGAAAAAGGAAGGCACGATTCCTATAAATTAGGCTCGCAAATTGGGAATCCTGCTAAGGATGGATTTAAGATAAAATGGAGCGGTCTAGAAAGGACATTGGAAACAGGAGAAGAGAAAACCGAGGGATATTTAGGAGACAATGACAGGAAAAAATTCATAACAAGAGAAGTTAAGGAACTATCCGGAGATTTGATGGACACAAAAAAAGAATTCGGAGCCTTGTATATCGAAAAGTGGGAGATGAATAAAAAAGCGATTCTTGAAAAGCGGGATTTGAAAATTGACTCCTATACTATCCTCGATTCGACTCAACAGGCAGAAATAGCTGAAGAGGCCGAAGAGCCAGTTATTGCAGAGTGGATCGATGATCCAAAAAGCGATCTGCATAAATTTTATCCACCCGAAGAAGCCGCCGCATATATCGCAACCATTGTGAATAAAGGTATTGAAATGGTGAAAAAATTGAAAAATAATTCTGCAGTGGATATTTTTAATATGACTCATAAAACAATTACTGAACCGCTTCTGATGAAAATAATATTGTTGCCAAATGGGCAAAAACCTCAGAAATTGGCAGAAATCGGAGGCGCGCTTGGTCTTAATGAGGGATGGGAACTAGACGTGAAAACGGATAATAATGGAACACAAATCGTGAAACTGATTATGTATCGGGTGAATTCAAGTAATGGACAAAATCCAAAATATGATAAAACCGAATATAATATAGATCTTGATGAACTTAATAGATTGGCAGAAATTGGAAAAGAATTAAGAAAAAATGATGAATAAACATAGCATGGAAAAATACACGCTTCATTTTCGACAAACAGATATGCCGCTCGCGTTTATTGATTTGACACTATGCCCGAATAATTATGGCGATTTTGATTATCGGATGCTTTTTGAGAATAAATCCATTGCCGGATTTTTGACGGAAAAAGGAATTCAACAAACTTATGAATTTGGAAAGCGATTATTGGTCGATGACTTTGCTGAAAAGATAATCTTAGAACTGAAAGAAGGTGAAAAAAATCTTAGAAATTTAAGTCCCCTGGAAGGAATTGAAAAAAAGAGCGGTTCGGAATTGGTAAAAAAATGGGAGCAGATTTCTACGATAGAATCAAAAATAGGTGAATACTACCGACATTGCGAGCAACCGATGTTGGCAGCTGTCGAGGATGTGTTGCTGGCAGCTTGTGATAATGATTCGGATATCATGGTAAAAGTTTTGACTGATCCAAGTTTGGCGGATCAGCTAAATTTTTCTGAATATCAAAAGAAGGCGTTGGATATTTTGATTAAACTTGGTGAATTAAAATTTTCTTTGCACAATGAGTTTGGACCCTGGATAGAATTTTTCTATATTATTGCCGGAAAAATTGCCAAAGAAAATTATTTGTCACTGGATCAAGCGTTAATGATCAGGGGTACCGAGTTATCGGAGGCGTTGAAAGGAAACGTTCCAGCAGTAGACGTTTTGAATGATCGTCTGAACGGATGCGTATTTATACCGCCTCGAGAGGGTGAGATGGAGTGGCAATGTTTATCGGGAATAGATTTTGAATGGTGGAAGAATGAAATGGAACATATTTCGGATGAACATGCTGAGATAAGAGGAAATTCGGTCTATCCTGGTAAAGCCAGGGGACCGGTAAAAATACATCTGAGCCTTATAAACTCTTCGGATGTTCCTGAAGGCTCAGTTGTTGTTAGCGGAATGACAAATCCTCAAATTGTTCCATTTCTAAAAAATGCGGTGGCCATTGTAACTGACGAAGGTGGCTTAACTTGCCATGCGGCAATCATCGCAAGGGAATTAAAAAAGCCTTGTGTTGTCGGAACAGGCATGGCAACTCAATTGCTCAAAGATGGAGATTTAGTGGAAGTTGATGCAGATAATGGTATAGTAAAAATAATTGAAAAAAAGTGACATGTATACTAAAAAATTTGACCAGCTCACATATAAAGACGTGGATATTGCCGGAGGCAAAGGTGCTTCACTTGGCGAAATGACACAAGCGAAAACCCCTGTTCCACCCGGATTTGTCGTGCTCGCAGGGGCTTTCGACAGATTTTTGGAAGAGACTGACTTGGGCGTAGAAATAGACGCCATAATCAAAAAAGTCAGATCTAATGACATAAATTCTGTGGAAGAGGCATCGGAGAAGATACGTGATCTGATAGGCGATGCTGAGTTTCCAAAAGATATTGCCGAAGAAATACGAGCAGAATTTAAAAAGCTTAAAACCGAATTTGTGGCTGTCAGATCGAGTGCGACCGCTGAAGATTCGTCCGTCGCTTCTTGGGCTGGGGAATTGGAAAGTTATTTGAATGTGACAGAAAAAAATCTCTTGGAGTCAGTCAAAAAATGCTGGTCATCTCTTTTTACCCCGCGCGCTATATTCTATCGCTTTGAAAAAAACCTGCATGACAAAAAAGTTTCAGTTGCAGTAGTTGTTCAAAAAATGGTCCAATCCGATGTTTCAGGAATCTGTTTTACGGTTCACCCTGTCACGCAGGACAAGAATCAGATGATCATCGAGGCTGGATATGGCTTGGGCGAAGCTATTGTCGGCGGGATGATAACGCCCGATTCATATGTCATCGACAAGAAAGATTTTTCAATTATGGACATCAACATTTCCTGTCAGCAAAAAAAGATCGTAAAATCCGGAAAGGGAACGAAGGAGATGATTGTAAAAAAGGAAGATCAAGAGAAGCAAAAAATGTCCGGCAAGCAGATAATCGATCTTGCAAAAATATGCACAAACATCGAAAAGCATTATAAAAAACCACAAGATATAGAGTTTGCGCTAGAAAAAAATAAAATTTATATTACTCAATCAAGACCGATAACAACCTTATAATTTTTTCTCTTAGAAATGCTGAACATTTATTCTAGTAGAAAAATTAATATTTTCAACAAGATAAAGTCACATTCTTTTTCAAAGCACATCAGCTATCCTTTTATTCCTGTAATATGCTTTGAATCGAGCTGTAAATGTTACGTTGATAATCCGTATCTAAAAAGGATAGGTTATAAAGCATATCCGGATTTTTTGTGTTGTTTAAATAAGTCATATGAAGGCTGGAGCGATTGGTCAAAAAAAGCATTGATAAGAGATGAAAAAATAGCTTCATACATAATTAAAGAAAGTCGAAATTTTATCGAAAGAAATGAAAAAATCGTATGTAAATTAGAAAGCAAAGGCCATGAATCATCCGAAAATGAAATTATTGATTTACTTGATGAAATCGACTCATTGATGATCGGGCTCTACCACTTGTACATATTTTTTATAGACGAGTCTTTCGAGCTAGAAGATAAGAAAACAAATAAGATTTTGCCTGAAATAAGAATTAAATTATCAGATTTTTCATCTAGATTATATGATCTTTGTTTTGTGATTATCGATTTGATTTCATCCAAATTTCCAAATATACATAAAAAATCATTTTCATATGCAACTATAGGTGAGATAAAAGATTTATTGCGACACAGAATTGATCACAATTATTTTAAAAAGATAAAATCAAGGCCAATTCTTTTTATTACCGCAGAGAATAAACAATTTGTTTTTGTGAACAAAGATGCTCTTGAATTGAAAGAACATATTCGTAAACACGACCCTTCAAAAAATGATGGTGCTGGCCTATTCCTTTTAGGATCGGTTGCTCAGAAGGGAAAAGTGAGTGGACGGGTAATAAAAATTACAGAGGCGTATTATGACAAAATAGCCAAGATTATTGGAAATAGAAAAAACTATATTTTGGTTATTCCCATGACTCGTCCGGAAATGGTTCCGGCAATAAAAAATTCGATCGGGATCATAACTGATGAAGGTGGAATTACATGTCATGCTGCCATTGTTTCACGAGAGTTGAAAAAGCCATGCATAGTGGGAACAAAAGTTGCAACAAGAAGATTGAAAAACGACGATATCGTTGAGATGGATGCAAATAAAGGTATAATTAAAATAATCAGATAACTTGGTATAGAAAATTTTTATCTGAATATGGGTCAATTCAAAGACATTATAAGAAAGTAAATTATGAATAGTTACAACAATAAAAACAATGAGCAGATAATTGAATTGCAAAAATTATTGGCCCCACTTATACAGGATATGTATAAGAATGGAGAAATTTGTTTCAACTCAGTGCCTGCTGTAGCAAGTGAGGACGGAAATTTTTGGAAACCGGAAAATAATATGCCAGGGAAATTTTTGTATGCTTTTTTTGAAGAGCGGCCCGATTGGGTGGTTGAAATGAGCAAGAAAATTTCAGATGATTATCAAAAAGTCATAGAAAAATTTTTGGGCGAAAAGTTTGAAAAAGATCTTCTGGCTGAAGGCAAGGATTGGATTTTTGAAAAATTGGAATTGTGGATCCGGCCGATC
>JAJYJP010000045.1 GCA_021789395.1 bacterium
GTTTTGCTTCTAAGCGTTTGGCTGGCTTGGACTGCTTCGGTAATCGTGAACGACATCAATGATTATGAAATTGACCGTATCTCCAATCCGGAGCGGCCGCTCCAAAAAGGAATCTTTACTGTCGAAGAATACCGGCAGTTCGGGATTATTGTCTTTGCCCTATCGATTTTGGGCGGCTTGGTCATCGGATTAAAGTTTGCCGCGCTTTTGGCCATATACCAATTTGTCGCCTGGGTTTATTCCGGGAAATCCTATCGACTGAAGCGTTTTCCCGTCATTGCTACTTTTTTAAGCGCCGTGGCCTCGATCCTGGTTCTTTTTCTCGGCTTCATTCTTTTTTCCGGAGATGATAATATCCAAAAGTTGTCTTATCGCATAATACTGATGTTTTTGCTGGTTCTCACCCTTTCGTTGCCGATTAAAGACTTTAAAGATATTGAGGGTGATAAAAAGGACGAGGTCTGGACGATTCCGGTTCTTTTCGGCGAAGAAAAAGGAAGACTGATCGTAGCTGGCGGAGTTTTTATTTCGTTTATGAGCAGTGTTTTCTTTTTGAACGAGCTGCGTTTGTTTTTCTGGGCTCTTTTAGCGGGTATTGGCGCTTTTCTGATTATCGTCAATCAAAAAATAAATCCCCGCCGCTTGTTCTGGTGGGTTTTGGGAGTAGTTTTTATTTACGGAATAATTCTGGTGAAGATTATTTTTCTGAGTTAGAAAATATTTTTGTTAAATTCTTCCAATCTTCGAGTGATAATTCTTGCGCTCGGACTGTCGGATTTATTCCGGCAGTTTTTAGTTTTTCTTCCGCTTCTTTTTTGTCCAGATGGAAACTCGCGGAAAAATTATTAAGTAGGGTTTTTCTTTTTCCGGAAAATCCGGCACGGACGATCCGGAAGAATCGCGCGTCTTTTTCTTTGTCAAAGATTTTTTGTGGCGTTATTTCGATCACGGCACTGTCCACCTTCGGTGCGGGTTCGAAAGCGGTTTTGGGAACATCAAAAAGAATTTTAGAATCGGCGTAATGCTGCACTGCCACCGCCAAAATGCTCATTTCTCCCGGCTTAGCCACGATTCTTTCCGCCACTTCCTTTTGGATCATTAGAATCATTTTTTCCGGCTGAAGTTTTTGTTCCAAGAACAGGCGGATGATCGGCGAGGTGATGTAGTAGGGAATATTCGCAACGATTTTGTATTGGGACATTTGATTTCCAAGCAGTTCGGGCAGATTTATTTTTAGAATATCCGCGTTGATTATCTCGATATTTTTTTTGTCTTTAAATTTATTTCGTAGAAATTCCACCAAATTTCTGTCGATTTCAATCGCTGAAACTTTACCGGCCTTTTCCGCCAATTTTTCGGTCAGGATTCCTTTTCCCGGACCGATTTCAATGACAAAATCATTCGGTCGCAAATTGGCTGCGGCAATAATTTTACCGATAACAGAGTTGTCTTTCAGAAAATTTTGACCAAGTTTGGTTGGCATAAAAAATAATTTTAAATTTCAAATTTAAAATTTTAAATTAATTCAAAATCGGTTCCACTTTTACATTGATGATTCCGGCGCCCAATGGAGCGAGCTTTTGGAAAGCTACTTTGTCCAGATCGATGATTCGACCTTTGCCTTGCGGGCCGTAGTCGTTGATCTGGACCACGATCGACCGGCCAGTGGTCATATCCGTAACTTTGGCATAAGATCCTTTCGGTATGGTGGTGCTGGCGGCAAACATTCCTCCCATATAGGCATACCATGTTCCCGCTCCCCGCTCAGCGCTGCCGAGTTTCATATAAGTTCCCTGTGTCACGATTTGCGGCGTAGGCTCCTGCGTCACGGTTTTGGAAAGCGCCACGCGGGAAATTTCCTCGCCGTTTTTGTAGGTGATTCTATATTCCACATCTTCTTTTCCCTTGATGCCCGGTTGGGTGATTTTTTGTTCGCGCCAATTCAGCTTCGGATCATTGGTGTATTGGGTCGGAAAAGCGATGTCTTCCGTCACGGTTTTTTTCACGACGTTGATGCGAGTCACGACGATGTCCATGTTTTCTTGCGGCAAAGAGTCGATGGCGGGAGAAATTTTATCGAGCGGACCCAGTTTGACGCCATTTTCGGCCAGTGCTTCACCGACAGTTTTGCCTAAAGTATAGCCGTGGATAGTTTTTCCGTCCACTTCGATTTTTATAGCGATGGCTCTCCGGATGAAGATGTGGACGTTGGGAAATAATCGCGAATCTTTGTTTGGCAAAAGTTCATCATGGTCGTTCAGGTCGATCTTGCTTTCTTTGAGAAACTCCCCGACCGTTTCGGCGGAAGTGGCAGCTTCAAACGCCAGTCCGTCGTCTGTCAGGGTAATTGTTTTTGCGCCGGAAAAATCGAGGACTCTTGGTTTTCTAAAAAAGCGTATTCCAAAATACGCCAGAACAATTATCAAAATTACGGGAAGGATGATTTTTTTCAGCATAAGAACTATTCCGTTTTGAATCTGTATTGGATAGCTTCCGCTATGTGGGTCGGTTTTATTTCCAGGCTTCCGGCCAGATCGGCGATGGTGCGGGCGACTTTGATGATGCGGTAATATCCGCGGGCGCTCAGATAATATTTGGATACTACATTTTTCAGCAAAGTTGTGCAAGTTTCATCTAACCCGCAAAATTTTTTTATTTCCTCATTGCCCATCTCGCTGTTGGTGATCGCGGGAGAATTTTTAAAGCGTTCCTTCTGGATGGTTCGGGCTTTTTCGACGCGCGCGCGGATGTTTTCTGAAGTTTCCTGCAATGAATCGCCGGCTAATTTTTCAAATTTGATCCGCGGCACTTCCACGTGGAGATCGATGCGGTCCAGGATCGGGCCGGAAATCTTACGTTGGTATTTGATGACGCTGGCCGGACTGCAGGTGCAAACTTTCTCCGGGTCGGTGGCGTTCCCGCACGGGCAAGGGTTCATGGCGGCGACGAGCGTAAAGCGGGCGGGAAATTCCAGGGTTCCCTGGGCGCGCGAAACGGTAATAAGTCCGTCTTCCAATGGTTGGCGCAGATTTTCCAAGACCGACCGAGCAAATTCTGGAAACTCGTCTAAAAATAAAATTCCGCGGTGGGCCAAGCTGATTTCGCCGGGTCTTGGGTAGGTTCCGCCGCCAACCAAAGAAACGGCGCTGGCACTATGATGCGGCGAACGGAATTGTCGTTTAGTGATGAGAGCCGTTTGTCTTGGTAATTGACCGGCGACAGAAAATATTTTAGTAACTTCCAGCGCTTCATTGAGGGAAAGCTTGGGCAGTATGGAAGCCATCGTTTTGGCCAAAAGCGTTTTGCCTGATCCGGGCGGTCCGTTCAAAATGACATTGTGTCCGCCGGCTGCGGCAATTTCCAATGCGCGCTTGGCGTGCTCCTGGCCTTTGATAAGCGCCATGTCGGTCGAATAGGCTTCGTCCGCGAAAAAAGTGTCCAGATCGAGCGGCTTAACGGAAACGATTTTTTCTTGTCCGGTCAGATGAAGCACCAGTGCGATCAAATTATCCACCGGATAAACTTCAATTTCTTGGATGATTGAAGCTTCCGCCGCGTTTTCGCTAGGGACATAAAGTTCTTTGATCCCTCTGTCTCTCGCCAGAATGGCCATCGGAAGAATTCCTTTGACCGGCCGCACTTTGCCATCCAAGGACAGTTCTCCCAAAAACATTTTATTTTTATAATCAAATTTTATCTGTTTGGTAGCCAAAAGAAATCCCAAGGCGATCGGCAGATCGTAAATCGGGCCTTCTTTTTTCAGATCGGCCGGCGCCAGATTGATCGTGACTCGCCCGCACTGGTGAGGCGGGCGAAATTTGCTGTTGCGGATGGCTGCGCCCACCCGATCGCGCGCCTCTTTGACGGCAGCGTCTGGCAAGCCGACAATATTGAATTGATGGAGTCCGGCCGAAACCGTATCGGCTTCGATCTCAATCAGTTCGCTAACTAACCCGATAGTTGCGGCGGACAAAATTTTAGAAGACAAGGAGTTATTTTTTATTTTTGTTATCGGTTTTTAAACCCAACAATAATATTATAACACCTAAAACGATAAATGTATCGGCTAAGTTGAAAACCGGCCAAAATTTTAAATCGATAAAATCAATGACGCAACCGAATGTCGCGCGGTCGAGCAAATTAGAAATGCCTCCCGCAAGAATCAAGATGAGTCCAAGTTTGAAAAGGTGAGATTTTAAAGTCGAAATTAAATAGTCGAAATAAAAAAACAAAGTGATTGCGATGATCCAAATCAAAATAACCGGAACACTTATACCAAACGCGATGCCTTTATTGCAAATATAAAATCCGCCACTTGAGCGGACAATATATTTCGAAAGCTGATCGAGCAATATGAAAAAAATAATCAAAAAGAAATTCTTTTTCATGCGCATGGCACAGATGTTAGCGGCATTTGATGCACGTTTTGGCCGACGGGTTGGCTTTCAATCGTTCAATGTCGATTTCCTGGTGGCAATTTTCGCAAACGCCATAAGTCCCTTTATCCATTCTCTCCAACGCTTCCAAAACGTCCTGCAATTTTTTCTGCAAAGTTATTTCAACGGGAAGATTGTCGGTGAATTGCTCGACTTCCGTAATGTTATCGTCGATGTCGCGGCCAATATCTTCAAAAGTCGGTTCGTAGTCGCCCTCTTTGTCGCTGGCCGGCTTAGCAATTCTTCCTAGGTTGTTTTCCAGTTCTTCTTTTTCTTTCAGCAGAGATTCTTTTAATTCCGCTAAAGTTTGTGGGTCAATAGCCATATGGTTAAATAAGTTGATTAGCAGTGGTTTTAGTGTAGCAAAAAATCATCTTGGTGTCTATAAATAAATGTTTTTTAAATGCTTTACTTTAGCATTTCGCGTTTCAAAATCAAGCCATACCGATATGGCGTCGAAGCGGTATGCTTTGGTTGCTAAGTTTCTTTTGTTCAGAAAGACATTGGCAATTTTGGAGAGTTTCCTTAGTTTGGAATAAGTTATATTCTCTTCCGGAAGCGTGTTGAAATATTTGATGTCTCTGGTCTTTACTTCCACAAACACGATTTCGCCTTTATCTTGCGCGATAACGTCGATTTCTCCGATCCGGCGGCCGGAAGTATTTTGGTAGTTCGTCTCTAAGATTTTGAAATTTTGTTTTTTGAGAAAGTTGGCGGCAATTTGCTCGCCGATTTTTCCAATTTCCGAGGTGTTCATAAAGACAGTCTATCATTTTCCCAACAAAAAAACACCTCTTTCGTGGTGCCTGGAACTGAATTGCTGCGTAATTTAAAGCTGGTATGGTAACCAGGCGCTCGCAGCGCCCAAAATATATATTATTTGACGGGAGCGCCCGGTGTTTGGCATGTATCAACATGCGACGGAATAATTCTAGCCTGGGTGATGTGGCGTCAAATTATATGGTGCGCATGTATTTTGCATACATACACTGTTTAACATCTATTCCAACGTTGTTTTAGATGTATTTCTCTTACCATTCTCTGGCTTTTGCCTTTGAATGTTGAAAGAACTTAAATTTTTTCTTTTTGTTTTTCTTTTTTGAAAAAATTTTTGGGATCCTACCCGCAGCAGTCATTTTTTAATAACTGTTCCAGGTAGGTCCCAAGTTTTTGTTTTTGTTTTAGGGTCTCCCGGTCGGAAATCGGGAGCGGCATCGATACTTTGATCGGTGCGCTTGAACAGTAAGAGGGTATTCAATCGCAAATAGGGGGAAATTGCGATTGAAAACTCTTCTACTGTTCCGTTGATTCATTTTTTAATGTTCACTATACAACCATTATAGCAAAAAAATAAGCCTGAGTCAATAATTTTTCATCCAACATTTGATTTTACTGGAGTTTGTTGATAAAAAATTATTTATGGACAACTTTTGACAGAAATTATTTCAAAACCGAATTTAAAAAAGTAATTTTCTTTTTTATTTTTATCCCAAAATTAGAGTTTTCACCAAGTTATCCACAGGTTGTGCGGATCAATTTACATTCGTAGCGGATTCAGATGGAATCATGGGAGCGGAAGCGGCGGTGGGTTGTGTGTTTTGTGTGGCGGCGTTATTATTTTGGCTGGTCTGCGCGTCTGATGTGGAGGATGACGGGATTGAGGTTTTATCGATCATTGCTCGTAAGGTCATTTCGGTCGTTCCGATCATCAGAGAATTGTTGAAAATCGTGTAATCGATGGACAAATCTGCCGGAGAAACAATATTTTCGTAGCGGATATCCGCTCCTTTATAAGCGCTGGAGGCAAAAACTTTTCCAGTGTTAATGGAATAATCGGAGTCTAAGAATAATGCTTGTAAATCTGACGGCAAAGTTTTTTCTTCGGTTAGAAGGGCGGTTTTTAAACCAGATTGATTTTTGGCACTAACAATCAATCCCAGTCTGGTGTTAGATTGATCGTTGTATATATACAAACTAAAATCATCCCCCAAGCCACTCATAACAGCAGGAGAAAGATCAAGTCCAATTTTTTTAGCAAAAGTGGAAAAAGATATCGGATTATTTTGCAGATCGACGACGGAAAATTCGATCGGAACGGTCGCTTTGGAAGCAGAAACGTTATGGGCGTATTGGGCGATGGTATTTTTAATCGCAACTCCATCGGCATTGGCAATGTCAATATTCATGTAATTCGGATTGGTGGCAGAGTACACGGCACTATTTGAATCGGCGGTCTGGGCGTTGTTATGAGATTGATCTTGGATATTGTTTTGCGGTTGAGAGGAAGCCTGGTTTTGGTCGGATGTTTGCTGCTGGTTTTGATTTGAAGCAGTGTTTTGTGTTGTTTGTGCGGGTTGTTTTTTTGTGGCGATGAAATAATAAGTTCCCGCTCCGATAATTAAAATGATTATCGCTATGATTGCCGCAAAGAGAATTTTATTGGCAGAATGAGAAGCGTTTTTGGCTGGAGTCGGCGCGGATTTATTTGATTTGACATCGTGAATATTGGGAGTTGCAACAGGTTTTGCAGATTCTTTTGTTGTTTCCGTCAGTGTTGCACTGTCTTTTTGAGGTGCCAGTGGTGAAATTTTAAAATCCGGATTTAAAAAAGGATTATTTTTTT
>JAJYJP010000046.1 GCA_021789395.1 bacterium
TTTGATACGGTTGATGATTTGCTCCTTAAGTTCCGGAGCGATTTTGTGTCTTTTCATGGGTTTGTATAATTTTAATTACATTATACAAGATCGGTGTTCAAGATTTGGGGGGAGGGTCTATGGTGTAAAAAAACCGACAACCCTTGTTGGCTTGGCTGAAGTGGATTCAATATTAAATTCATACGAAATAGATGTAAATCATATTCCAAAACTAAAAAGAGACTTTGATTTTTTAGACCAAGAAAATTTCCTTGAAATAACATTTAAACTACCCGTTTCTTACTACAATTATGAAAATGTTGAAAAGCTATTAGAACAAATAAAGGAAAATATTTTCAAAATAACCACTAAAATGCCTCGTTATGAAATAAAGAAACCAAAAACTCCTTTTAACATTCGAGATTACGTTATTTACCAGATTTATGCCAGAGAGAAAAACTCCAAAAAGGTTAAACAAGTGCTTTATTATAACTATAATATTGATATTTCCACGGAAAATATCAGAAAAATTTATCAAAGGACAAAATCTAGAGTTTTAGCTATGGTTGCAAGGCGTGACACTTACGTCACGCCCAAATAAGCCTTTGATGGCACGGTTGATTAAATGTTAAACCAGTAGTAAATAACTAGTGGTTTTTTATATTTCACCAAATTCTAGCCATGAAAAGAGAATTTAAAAAAATTTGCAGTCATATAGCCTATACGATCAAGGAAATATCCGAGCTTTTAGACATTGATAAGAAAACCTGCCAAAGGTGGATTGATGAAAGCTTAAGAACTGTTCCCGGATGCAAGAAGCCACTATTGATAAAGGGATACGACCTCAAGGAATTTTTGAATAACAGAAAAATGAAGAAGAAATTCACCCTTAAAAGAAGACAGTTTTTTTGTATGACTTGCAAAAAGCCAAGCTATGCAAAAAGGGGCTCAATCAGGATCATTGGCAATAGGAAAACCGCCTTGTGCCGTGTCTGTAATGGCAGAATGAGTAGGACAATTTAGCTCTACCAAAACGACTATATGATATTCACAACTACCGCTTAAATGTCCACTTCCGCTAATTATTTTTAATTTCAATATTATGACAAAAACACCCTATGAAAATGAGCAAAGAAAGCGAGAATTTCTTGAGCATCTAAAAGGTGCAGAAGGCTTCGCTGAAAGCTCCATAAATACTTTTGCCGAAGCCATAGATCAATGGCAGATTTTTACAGAAAATGATGATTTCGGGAACTTTGATAGATCAAAGGCTCTAGCTTTTAGGGATTGGTTAAAAACCAGAAAGGCCAATACCGAAAGCGGAACAATTTCGCTAGTAACCCAATATAACTACCTACGCAGGGTAAAAAGGTTTTTTAAGTGGCTATCAGAACAGCCTGGTTATAGGAATAAAATTTTGAAAAACGACGTGGAATTTCTTCGTCTTTCCAAAGGTGATGCACGTATAGCTCGCCAAGGCACGACCAAGCAAATGCCGACATTTGAAGAAGCCAGAGCGATAATTGAAGGCATTGAGATAAAAAACGAGATAGATATGCGGGACCGGGCGCTCATTTGTTTTGCCCTCATTACTGGCACAAGAATTTCCGCTATCACAACTTTAAGGATGAAGAATTTTGATCCTGAAAACAAACTGATTGACCAAAATCCTGCAGATGGAGTAAAAACAAAAAATTCAAAACGAATACTGACTACTTTCTTTCCGATTGGTTGGGATGAACCTGAAAAGTATTTTACGGAATGGTATGCGTATCTAAAATCTAAAGAATACAAGCCAGATGACCCGATTTTTCCTGCAACACTGAACAATTTTATTTCCGAAAAATCTGAATACAGCAAAGAATTTATCGGCAAAGATTTTTGGAGCGGAACAAGCGGAGCAAGAAAAATTTTTGAAAAGAGGTGTAAAAATGTCGATCTTCCATACTTTCATCCCCATTCGTTCCGCCATTTGATAGTCAGCATATTAAGCAAAAATCGACACACTGAAGAAGAAAAGAAGGCTATCAGTCTAAATCTTGGGCATGCCAATGTTGGCACAACTTTTGGTTCGTATGGTTATGGCAGCATGACCAATGAAGATGCGGTCAAAATTGTTCAGAAACTGACTGTCTCTCGACAGAGTGGGAACAGCATAGTTCTTTCAGACGAAGAAAGGATGGTTTTGGAAAGGGTTATGAAAAAAGTTTTGTAAAAATAAATCAAAAACAAAGAAAATTAAGGAATGATTAGCGAAAAAGGCCTACAAAAATTCATAGATTTATACGAGAAGAAATATTCTGTTAGACTGAATCGGCAGGAGGCTTTCGACATGTTTTTAAAACTAATCAATGTAGTTAAATTTGCCAATTCGCCAGACTTGGATAATTTGGAATAATTCGCTTTATGAGGTATATTATAAGTGCATACAATATCAACATCTCAAGCGGTTTTATTTTCCAAAAATGGGCAACTAACCGACTACATTATTACCGCTTGGTATTGATGTTGTATGCAACGGTTTAGTTGCCCTTTTTTGGTGTAAATTTTAATAAAACAAAATGGATGATTTAAAATTCATAAGCTACTGCCGAAAATCAAGCGAAAGCGAAGATAAGCAAATGCTTTCAATTGACAGCCAGAAGCGGGAATTAAAAAAGATTATCGAAAAGGACAGACTTTCTAATGTTATCACCTTAGCGGAAGCCAAATCCGCCTATAAAATCGGCAGACCAGAATTTACAAAAATGGTTGAAATATTGAGGTCTGGCAAGGCCAATTCAATTTTGACTTGGCATTTAACTCGTTTGGCCAGAAATAGCGAGGACGGAGGCAGGATAATTTACATGATGGACGAGGGCATCATTCAGGAAATAAGGACGCCCGAAAGAATTTATCGGAATACCACTGATGACAAATTTTTGATGCAGATACATTTCGCTATGGCAAAAAAGAGTTCTGACGACACTAGCGATTTCGTTAAAAGGGACATAAAAGCGAAACTAGCCAAAGGCGAATATCCTTGTTTCGTAAGCGAGGGCTATTTGAATATCGACAAGGATGGGAAAATTTCTGGCAAGCAATATTCTCTGGAAAAACAAATCAAGCTGTCTGAAATAAACCGACCCTTAAAAAGAATTGAACAAGACCCTTTTGTCGCTCCCTTGATTTCTAAATTATTTGAGGAATGTGCTACTGGAAAATATAGCCTGAAAGAGCTGACGCAGAAATCTTTCGAATGGGGTATTGTTGGAAGAATGAGCGGCAAGCGATTGAGCAAATCTACCTTATTCGGAATTTTAACCAATCCCCTCTACTATGGAGCAATACGCTGGACAGGCAGGATTTACGAACCCGAAGAACTGCCCGATGAGACGAGACATGAACCTATCATAAGTCTGGAACTTTTTAATAGAGTTCAGGAAGTTTTAGGATTGAGAAACAGGCCAATAGGCACAAAGAAATTTTACTCGTTTTCCAACTTGATGAAATGTGGTAATTGCGGGGGCAATATTTCCGCCCTGACTGTTAAGGGAATCACCTATTACCGATGTTGTAAATGCACGGGGTTAAAATACACCCCTGAAAGCGATGTAAGGGAAAATTTGACCGCTTATGTAGATAAAATGACCATTGACGAGGATTTCTACAATATCGCCGTAGAGGAGATAAATAAAGCCAATGAGAAAGAAATTTCAGGCCGAGACGCCGTTAGGAAACAGCAGGAAAGGGAGCTTAAAAACTGCCAGGCGAGACTGGATAACCTCTTACGTTTAAAAATATCCCCTACCAACCAAAATGGCGAGCTTTTAAACGATGAGGAATTTATCGACCAAAAGAAAGAGATACTGGCCGAAATGAAAATCGTTAAGGAAAAAATGAGCGATACTGACCAACGGAGCCAGAACTGGTTTGATAATTGCGTGGAATATTTTGACTTCAACAAACGATTGAACAAAAAACTTAAAAAAGCTAATCCTAAACAATTAAGAGAGGTTTTTGAGTTTTTCTACTATAACCCAGTGTTATTCGAGAAAACTCTAGCAAATACCGATAAAAGTCCTCATAAGTTCATAATTCCCGTAAATCTCAAAAAGCAAGCCACTATAACCGCTAATTTTGGCTCTATTAAAACAAAAGCAGCCGTTTATGAGGCTGTTTTGTCCGATTGGCGGGGACGGCCGGACTCGAACCGGTGACCTACTGCGTGACAGGCAGTCGCTCTAACCAACTGAGCTACGCCCCCATAAATTTAATTTGCTTTTCAAAAATCTTCTTCCTGCGGCTGTTTTAAAATAAACTTCTCTTTTTCTTGCCTCATCAAATATTTGATACTCTTCCGTATAAACAACCTTTAGCCCTTCCATTTTACTAGTCGTAAATGTTTTACCTCGTCTATGTTCTGAAAGTCTTCTTTGAAGATTATTGGTCAATCCTTTATAAAGCTTGCCATTTTTATCTTGCAAAACATAAACGATGTACATACGCGTGACAGGCAGTCGCTCCCCGCCCGAACGTACCGTTCGGTACGGGCGGGTAACCAACTGAGCTACGCCCCCAAATTTTTTTGTACCAGGGGAGAGATTCGAACTCTCGACCCCAGGCTTATGAGTCCTGTGCTCTAACCAACTGAGCTACCCTGGCAAGTCGAAGCTTACGCTTCTCCCTAAAACCTTGCGGTTTTAGTATTTCCACCACGGGAAAACTCCCGTTTTCCCGACCCCTTTCACTATCAAAAATCAAATATTAAATATCAAAAAAATTTATTTGATATTTTATATTTGATTTTTAATTTCGCTTGTTGCGGGGCCCGGACTCGAACCGGGAACCTCGTGGTTATGAGCCACGCGAGCTGCCATTGCTCCACCCCGCTATGATTTTAAAAACGCAGTGCTTTTCTGCGTAATCTAACACTAACCAATATTTTATCCGAAAATATCGAAGCTGTCAACTTAAGACCTCGAAATAATGCAGGAATTTCTCATACGTGCCCAAAACCTCTTTCGCCTCTTCTTTAGTTATGACAAAAGTTTCATCATGAATGATCCTATTTCTGATTTCGTGAGCTTTTTTCAATTCTTCCACATGTTCGATCTGGCCGGAAGGAATATTGTCTAAACGCATTAAAAAATTGTCCCCTTTATAGCCTAATCTTTTCACAAGATTATCGATCAAATTATCCGCTTCGATAATTGCCACTTTGTACTCCGATTCGTTTTCACTTTCAAGCCGCCGCGTTATTTTTGTCCAATCCGCCTTCAATCTTTTCTTTTTTCTGGTCAGCTCGGCCGGAATATTCATGCCCGTGAACGATTCGCGCAAATTCGCTCCTACATCCCGGACGATCAGAATAAGGATCAAATCCAGAATAAGAACAATTACATAGATGCCGACTATGAATTCAAAAACGGAAAACGCCGTCGAGTGATAGATCGACAGAAGACTGTTTATAAAGTAAGTATACGCCTCTTGGATGTCCATGCTTTATTTGTTTTTATTTATTTCATAAGCGTGAGCGGCGCGCAAAAGATTTTCCTCATCGAACCATTTGCCCATCAATTGGAATCCCAGCGGCAGCACTTTTCCCGAAACTTCGACCGGATCGGCCGGCACGGAAACAGCCGGCACGCCGGCAATGTTGGCCGTCACGGTGAAAATATCTTCCAGATACATCTGCACCGGATCGGCCGTCTTTTCTCCCAATTTGAAAGCCGGGGTCGGTGTCGTCGGAGTAAGAATCATATCCACGTCTTCAAAAGCTTTTTCAAAATCTTTCTTGATGAGCGTCCGCACTTTCTGCGCCCGCAAATAATAGGCGTCATAATATCCGGCCGAAAGAGCGTACGTGCCAAGCATGATTCTTCTTTTTACTTCCGCTCCCAAACCGTATTTGCGCGAATCCAAATAATTTTCCAGAAGCGTCCGGTTTTCCGGATTGAAATCAATCAGTGTGTCTTTGTGATCATCGGCGCGCATGCCGTATTTGATGCCGTCATAGCGAGCTAAGTTGGAACCCACTTCGCATGGCATAATAATATAATAGACCGGCAGAGAATATTTGGCATACGGCAATTCGACCTCTTTTATCTTCGCTCCGAGATTTTTGTAAGTTTCAATCACTTTTTCGATCGATTTTTGCACAGCGTCGCCCAAACTTTCGAAATGATCTTTGATGATCCCGATGCGCATCCCCTTCACTTCTCCGGTCAGATAATTCGTGTAGTCCTTATTCGCGCTTTGCGCTGAGGTCGCATCGTATTTATCTTCGCCAGCAATGGTACTCAAAATAATCGCCGCGTCTTCAACGGTTTTAGTAATCGGACCGATCTGATCGAGACTCGAACCCATCGCAATCGCACCGTACCGGGAAACTCTGCCGTAAGTCGGTTTTAGTCCGACCACACCACAAAATGATGCCGGCTGACGGATCGAGCCGCCCGTATCGGTTCCCAATGCCCAGACTGCTTCTTTCGCCGCCACGGCCGCCGCCGATCCGCCTGACGATCCGCCCGGCACTCGTTCCAAATCATACGGATTCTTGGTCGGACCGTAAGCGCTCGATTCAGTCGATGAACCCATCGCAAATTCATCCATATTGGTCTTTCCCAAAATCACCGCGCCGTTTTCTTTCAATCTTGAAATTACCGTCGCATCGTACGGAGCGATGTAATTATCCAGGATTTTCGAAGAGGCCGTCGTGCGGACATCCGCGACACACAGATTGTCTTTGATCGCTCCGGGAATGCCTTCCAGAATTCCGATCTCTTCTCCGCGCGAAATTTTTTCATCCACCCGCTTCGCCTGCTCCATCGCCAACTCTTTCGTCAGTGTCAAATACGCAAAAATATCTTTATCTTTCTTCTCAATGCGATCAAAATATTCTTCCGCCAGCTGGACCGCGGATATTTCTTTATTCTTAAGTTTTTCGTGCAGCTCTTTGATCATTTATTACAATACCGATTTGACTTTATTATAATTATCTTTTCTTTCCGGAAATAATTTTACAATTTTATCTTT
>JAJYJP010000002.1 GCA_021789395.1 bacterium
CAGTCGAAAGTTTGGAAACATAAGGATCGTAAATTACGACTTCCGCGCCGCGGTTTTTCAATTCTTCGATTATGATGAGCGCCGGACTTTCGCGCAGATCGCCGACGTTAGCCTTGTAAGAAACACCCAAAACGCCGATTTTGGTTCCTTTGATAGTTTTGCCGACAGTATTCAACAGGTCCTGAAGCAGTTCGACCGTATAAAACGGCATGTGGTTGTTGATGTTGCGGGCAGTCTGCAGAAATTTATGATCAAAATCGTATTCTTTGCCTTTTTCGATCATGTAGTACGGATCGACCGGAATGCAGTGTCCGCCCACGCCGCAACTTGGCCAATGCGCCATAAAAGCGTACGGCTTGGTTGAAGCGCCTCGAATGACATTGGTCACATCGATTCCGAGCTTGCTGAGCGACATCGCCAATTCGTTAACAAAGGCAATATTGACATCGCGGAAAGAATTTTCCAAAATTTTTACCGCTTCGGCTTCACGGATCGATTCCATCGGCATGATTTCCGCATCCACGATGCTTTCATAAAATTCTTTGGTCATTTTTAAGCCCTCTTCATCCAAAGACCCGACGACTCTCGGAATGTTTCCCACGTTCCATTTCGGGTCGCCCGGATTGACGCGTTCCGGACAATGGGAGAGATGGAAATCTTTGCCTACCTGAAATCCGGCTTCTGCAAAAATTGGCAAAACCACATCTTCACTCACACCTGGATTGACGGTCGACTCTAAAACGACCAAAGCGCCCTTTGGCATATTTTCCGCGACCGTCTTGGACGCGCCAATCACCGGACCCAGATCCGGCAAATAACTCTCATTGACTGGCGTTGGCACGCAGATGAGATAAATATCCTGGTTCTTTATGTCATTGGTGTTGCTGGTGGATTTTATTTTTATTTCCGGCAACAATTTTTCCAAAAATTCTTCTCTGAAAGGGCTTTTGCCTTCTTTGATCTTTGTCAGTTTAGACTCATCCGTATCGAAACCCGTAACTTCGTAACCTTTTTTGGCGCAGACTGCCGCCAGCGGCAGACCGACATAGCCCAGACCTACGACGCAGACTTTTTTATCTTTCATGTTTTTTCTTATTTAAGTTTTATGATTCGTTTGTAATTATAGGTTAGTTTTTATTTTCTTTCAAATTAAGCTATAATGGCGATATGCGTATCGGAATCAATGCCTCATTTGTCCGTAAACCGAACACCGGCATCGGACAAGTGACGATTAACTTTCTTAAAGAACTGGCCAAGCAAAAAACCGACCATGATTTTATCTTGTATCTCGAAGAGGATTTGCCCAAAAATTTCGACCTTCCCGACAACTTCCGGAAACGTTTTTTCTTGCCGGCATATCGGCGCGACGACCTAATCCGGAAAATTTGGTGGGAAAAATACCTGCTGCCCAAAAAAATACGCGATGATGATTGCGATATATTCATCAGCCTGTATCAGTCCGCGACTATTGTTGATGAACCGGCC
Organism: bacterium; assembly: GCA_021789395.1. Taxonomy (GTDB): domain Bacteria; phylum Patescibacteriota; class Minisyncoccia; order Moranbacterales; family UBA2206; genus JAJYJP01. The sequence continues at coordinate 1,486 of JAJYJP010000002.1, forward strand.
TGGCACATCATGATCGTCCACGATATCATTCCAAAACTTTTTCCGGAATACCTCAACAACCTGAGAAAAAAAATTTATTGGCAGCTGACAGAAGATGCAATCAAGAATGCTGACAAGATCGTTGCCGTTTCCAAACGGACGGAAAAAGATCTCATTCAGCATCTCGGTTTGGACGGCGAAAGAATAACGATAAGCTATAATGATGTCGACGAAATTTATAAGAGAGAAATTTCTCCCGAGAAAGAACAGGAAGTTTTGCAAAAATATAAACTTAAACCAGGCTATATCTACAACGGCGGGGGGCTGGAAGTCCGCAAAAATACCGAGGGCCTCATCCGGGCATACAAGTTTCTTCTGGAAAAAAATAAGAATGAATGTTTCGTGCATGAATTGCCCAAGCTGGCCATTTCCGGAAAACTGCTGCCGCAACTGGCGCCCCTGGCAACCGATGTGGAAAAATTAGTTAAAGAATTGAACCTGACCCAGCACGTTCTGCTTTTGGATTTTGTTCCGCAGGAAGATTTGCCGGCGCTCTATAAAAACGCGGTCGTGTTTATCTATCCATCTTTCTACGAGGGCTTCGGCCTTCCGGTTCTGGAAGCAATGAATGTCGGAACGCCTGCCATAACTTCCAAAGTTTCTTCTTTGCCGGAAGTCGGAGGAGATGGTGTCCTATATTGTGATCCTGACGACATCAAAGATATGGCCATGGTGATGAAAAACGTTTTATTGAATAAAGATCTGCGTAAAACTCTCGCGCACAGAGGCAAGGAGCGCGCCAAAAACTTTAACTGGGATAAATTCGTCAAAAAGATTCTCAATTTAATCCAAAATGAAACCACTGCTTAAAAATTTTTTCCAAAAATTCAAAGGGACATATGCGTATCTGTTGTTGGCCAATATCTTTCTAGTTGCTTTGCTGATCCTCCTTTCCAATTTGAACATTTTGCCGATCCCTGATTTCGGCGATTTTATTTTTTTCCTGATTATCGGCCTGGCTTTTGCCCTGTACCGTCCCGGTTGGAGCTTTTTGTTTTTTATCGGAACAACCGCGCTGGAAAATATCAACATCGCTCCCAAAGAGCTGGGAATCGCGGTGCGTCCGTACCAATTTTTCGGTGCGCTGACGCTTCTGGCAGTTCTGATAAAACTGCCGTCGAAAAAAATAAACTTTAAACTGCCGAGATTTGGTTGGAACGACCTTTTCGTCGCCATCTTCATAATTGCCGGATTTTTCAGCGCCCTGGGTTCTTCGATCAACAAAACAGCCAGTCTGAAACTTTCCGTCATCGCCCTTTCATTCGCCGCCCTATACTTCCTTGCCAGGATCTTTATCCAGAATTTCGAGGATCTTAAAAAAATCATTCCGATTTTCCTAAGCTCTTCGCTGGTCGTCCTGATCTACGGGATCTGGCAAAATATCCGTTTTGCCGAAGGATTTTATTCTTTCGAAGTCATGCCCGGGCGTCCCAACGCGACATTTACCGAAGCCGACTGGTACGGAATCTTCTTGGCATTTCTGTTGGCTATTATTTATTCGTTGATATACTTTTTTAACATGGAGAGTGAGAAAGTCAGCCCCAAAATTCCAAATTTCAAATTTAAAATTTCAAATCTGATCCAAAATTCGAATTTCGAAATTCAATTTTTTTTCTTGCATATTCTACTCATAATTTCATACATTTCTTTGATCTTGACCGTTTCCCGTTCCGCTTGGCTCGGTGCGTTTGCCATAACTTTTATTTTCTTGCTTATAATTCTCACCGATTTGAAATTTGATTTGAAAAAATGGGATTGGAAATATTTTTGGCAGACACTCAGAAATCTTGCGATTGCGGGAATTTTAAGCTTCGGCATAATTTACCTGTTCAACTTGACGACCTTCCAACTTGGGAACCGAGTTCAAAGCACAGCTTCCGGTTTGCAGCAAATCACAGTTGCTTGCAAAACCGATATTGCGCTGCCGCAAAAAATAGGCGATGTCTCACAATTGGCGCCGTATGGTTGCCAGCACATAAATTTGCAGGACATCGCCAAAGATGAAACACAAGGACTTTTCGTTAAAGAAATATATCGCATTGATCCCAATGTCAACATCCGCAGCGTGATTTATCAAAGGTCCTGGCAGGAAATAAAAACTCATCCGGTCCTGGGAATCGGCTGGGGAAATATCAGCAAAATTCTCGGCAAAGACGAGCATGGCAACGGCCTTAATTCCAGCAATATCTTTTTAGAAACCTGGTTAGGCGCAGGCATCCTGGGACTCATCGCTCTTGTTTTGTTCATTTTTTACATCATTATCGAAACAATCAAACATTTCCGGAAAAATGATGGCAAAGAAAAATCCGCCGGTTTATTTTTTCTGCTGGGAATCCTTGCCTTGATAATCCCCAACTTTTTCAACGCCGGAATTTTTTTGGCGATCCTTTGGGCATTTTTCGGAATAACTACTATATAAATTAATTATGAAGATTGGAATCGACATCAGGAATATCGGAAAAAAACGGACAGGGGACGAGGTCGTATTTTTTAATATTGTAAAGCATCTGGCTCTCTTGGACAGCACGGAGAATTACATTTTATTTACCGACATCTCCGATCAAAAAATTCTTACAGAAATCAAAGAGGCGTTAGGAATTACTAACAAACCTAATTTTCAAATCGTATCCTTGAAAGCGCGCAATAAGTTCGACTGGAACCTGCGCGTATTGCCGGCTTATTTGCGGAAAAATCCCGTCGATATCTACCAAACGCAATACATAACGCCGCTTTTTGTTCCAAGAAAAATCAAAATCGCAACTATTGTTCACGACATATCGTTTACTAAATATCCGCAATTCATCAAATGGTCGGATTTGTTTTTTCTAAAATTATTCATTCCATTGAGCTTGAGAAGAGCAAACAAGATTATCGGGGTATCGGAATTTACCCGCGATGAAATTATCAACTACTACAAGATCGATCCTGAAAAAATTGATTTTATCCATAATGCCGTCGGAGATAACTTTCTAAAAGAATCGTCCAAAGAAGAGCTGGAAGCAGTCAGGAAAAAATACGCTCTGCCGCCAAAGTTCATTTTATACATCGGCACATTGCAACCGAGAAAAAATTTGCCGACACTGATAGAGGCCTATGCCGAAGCGATTAAAAATAAAGATGAGATAAAATTAGTTTTGGCTGGCGGAAAAGGACACAATTTCGATCCGAAGATCGACAACACGATTGAAAAATATGATTTGAAAAACGACGTGCTCTTGCCGGGCTATATCGACGAAAAAGACAAGTCGGCCATTTTTCACCTCGCCCATGTTTTCTGCTTTCCGTCCTTCTATGAAGGTTTTGGCATTCCAGTTTTGGAAGCGATGACACTAGGCGTTCCCGTGTTAGCCTCGAATATCCCGCCGCACGAAGAAGTCGCCGCCGGATCAGCCTTGTTGTTCGATGTCCGAAACAATAGAGATATGGAAAAAAAGCTGGCACAGCTGTGTACTGACGATAATTTGCGCAAAGATCTTTCTGAAAAAGAAAAACGACAAGCGCAGAATTTTTCCTGGAGCAAAACTGCAAAAAAAATTCTCAATATTTACAAAAACCTCGAATAATGGCGTTGCATTGCGTGAAATTGACCGTACGCGATAAAATTAGTACAATGATTAAAGTTTATAAAAAATAAAATTAAACCGATGAATTTAGTTAATAGGGGAAACGGCAAAGAAAAAAAGGCCGTCAAATTTTATAAGAAAAAATGGGTCATTGCTGTCAGCAGTATCATCATTCTGATTTTAATCATTGTGGGAGTGATTGCCTGGAAGACCGGCTCAATTCTGAGCAAGATGTCAGTCAATGGAGGCAGTTTATTTTCCAACCTGTCCCATTCCTTGCCGGGAGCAAATAACCAGCTCAAGGGTGAAGCCGACGGACGAATCAATGTTTTAGTTCTAGGAATGCGCGGCGCGGACGATCCAAACGGAGGAACGCTTTCTGACAGCGAAGAAGTTGTCAGTATCGAACCAAAAGCAGATAAAGTTTCCATGATTTCCATTCCGCGCGATCTTTATGTCGACAACCCGGTAACCGGCACCAAGACGAAATTAAACGATGTTTATGCTGCCGGAGAACAAAAAGGCACCGGACAGGGAATAAAGTATGCCGAACAAGAGTTCAGTGAAATTACCGGCCAGACAATCGATTATACAGTGGTCGTCAATTATACCGCTTTCACCGACTTATTAAACGAAATCGGGGGAGTGACAGTAACTTTGGACAAACCGTTTGAAGAATCAGTCCAATTCAACCAGCCACACGTGTGTGATTCTTTCTTTAATGTCCCCACCGGACAATGGGAAAATAAAATCGTCAAGCACCACGTCCGCGGAGTTGAAGTTTCAAGAAAAGTTCCGATGTATCCGCTCTGTACCGCACCGAAAGATACTGAGGAGTGTGGAGGTGATTTTAAATTACCAGCCGGAACTCAGACGCTTAATGCAGCACAGGCTCTTTGTTACGCTCGCGCCCGCGAAACTTCCGATGACTTTGCCCGTTCCGCGCGCCAGCAACAAATCATCAAAGCGGTCGAGAGCAAACTCTTGAGCGCCGGAACCCTGACGAATTTTTCCAAATTGAACAGTATCCTAGACAGTCTCGGCAACAATGTCCAGACCGATCTGCAACCTTGGGAAATGAAACGACTGTTTGAAATATACACTCAGATGAAAAATTTCACCCTCTACCAACGAGTGCTCGACACCAGCAACGATCCCGAGGTAGGATTGCTTGTCGGAAAATCTGATCCAGTCGCTGGAGACATCCTACTTCCGAAGAGCGGCAATTATGATCAGATCCAAAATTTATTCAAAAACATCTTCAATCTCTCGCCCAAGGAAGCCAACGCTCCATCAGACACGGTTGTAAATCCTGCGTCAGCCACAAGTTCAAGTTCGACAACCGCAACTGCCGCACAGCAATCTTCCAGCACCCAAGCGCAAACAACCAACTCAGCGCAATAAAAAAATTATGACTGTGGATGGAAAATAAAAGGAAACGGTGGGCAATTCTATTTTATGCTTACCGCTTCCTGATAATTGGCCGGAATTCTTTATGAAGCTTTCAATCATCATTACAAGCTACAAAAATCCCGATCTGCTCAGGGTTTGCATCGATTCCGTAAAAAATAATTATACCGGGACCGATTATGAAATCCTTGTGGCCGACAGCGCGACCGAAGAAAAAACCGAACTGATGATGAAGGAGGATTATCCGGAAATAAAATTTTTTCCTTTCCAAGAAAACGTCGGTTTTCAACACCTGATCAAAAAAGCATATGGAGAAAGCGAGGGCGAGTTCATTTTGATTTTGAACGGCGACATCATTGCAAAAAAAGATTCGATCGAAAATCTGCTAAATTACATCGAAAAAAATCCTCAGGTCGGAATTGTCGGGCCTCAGCTTCTAAATTTCAATGAAACTCTGCAGTATTCCTGTTTCCGTTTCTATACTCCGCTAACAATAATTTACCGGCGCACCTTTTTAGGAAAATTTGCATTCGCCAAAAAAAACGTCGATAAATTTTTAATGAAAAATTTCGACCACGCGACAAAAAAGGAAGTTGATTGGCTGATGGGATCCGCATTGATGACTTCGCACAAAGCCGTTGAAAAAGTAGGACTGATGGATGGTCGATTTAAGATGTACATGGAGGATACCGATTGGTGTCGAAGATTTTGGGAAAACGGCTATAAGGTTGTATATTTTCCCAATTCTCAAATGTACCATTATCACGGACGCGGCTCGGCCGGGAAAGGCGCTCTCAAACTTCTTTTGTCAAACCGACTGACCTGGATCCATATTTCAAGCGCTATAAAATATTTTATAAAATATGCAGGAAAACAACTCCCCACACACAACTAATGACGACAAGATAAAAATTGTCGGCAACAAAAAACACCGGAAGATTTTCAAAAGTTATTTTTTTGTTTTTATCGCAATTATTTTGATTGTGGGAAGTTTTTGGCTCGGTTATAGCCGCGGAAAAAATTCTGTAGCGGATCAATCGCAAAGCTATCCGCTTTTAGAAACCACGGTAAAAAATCAAACTCCGCAAAATTCCCAAGATAAAACTGTCGATTTTTCTCTTTTTTGGAACGTTTGGGACTTACTCAAGCAAAAATACGTCGACCGTAATTCGCTGGATGCACAAAAATTAGTTTACGGGGCCATTCAAGGGATGTTGAGCGCTACCGGCGACCCCTACACGACTTTTTTTGATCCGCAGCAAACCCAAGCTTTCTCGCAAGATATCGGCGGAAGTTTCGAAGGTATCGGGGCGGAGTTGGGCGTAAAAAACGGAACACTGACCGTCGTTGCGCCTCTCGCAGGCTCTCCGGCACAAAAAGCGGGACTCAAGTCGGGCGATGAAATTGTTAAGATCAATGACCAATCCACCTCAAATATGACCATCGATCAGGCAGTCAACATGATCCGCGGACAAAAAGGAAGCTCGGTAAAATTAACCGTACTCCGTCAGGGCGATAAAGCCACGACCGACATCAACATCGTTCGGGACGTCATCGATGTTAAAACAGTCAACCTGCAGTTTAAAAACGACGGTATCGCTTATGTCAGTATAAATCAATTCGGGGATAAGACCGCCTCCGAATTTGATGCGGCTATGAATCAGATAATTTCCCGGGGATCCAAAGGCATTATTTTAGATCTCCGTGATAATCCGGGCGGCCTTCTGGACCAAGCCGTAGATGTCGCCAGCCGCTTGATTCCGCAAGGGAAAGTAGTGGTCACCGAACAAGACAGCAACGGGCAAAAAACCAACTTATACACAACCGGCGGCGATAAATTAAGCTCTCTCCCGATCGTCGTTCTGATCAATCAAGGCAGTGCCAGCGCCTCGGAAATTTTGGCCGGAGCCCTTCGTGATGACCGAGGAGTGCAATTGATCGGAAACACGTCTTTCGGAAAAGGTTCGGTCCAGGAGCTCATGGATCTTCCCGGCAACACCAGTGTCAAAATCACAGTGGCCAAATGGCTGACGCCTAATGGCGACTACATCATGGACAAAGGCATCACTCCCAGCGTCAAAGTTGACTTGACCCAGAATGACATCAACAATAATCGCGATCCGCAGCTGGACAAAGCCATGAAAATACTTCAAGCCGAGATTTCTAAATAATATTTGCCAGACTTCCAGGTTTCGGCTATAATGGACAATATGAAAATTATTTTGCTTCAAGATTTTAAAAAGATAGGAAAAAAAGGCGACATCAAAGAAGTGTCGGACGGATTTGCCAGGAATTTTTTGTTTCCTAAAAAAATAGCAGAGATAGCTACGGAAATGTCGGTCAGAAAAGCCGAGACCCTGAAGCAAAAACACGCGCAAGAAGAACAGGCAGACCTGGAAAAATTCCAGCGGCTCGCAGGACAACTGGAGGGAAAAGATATTATCATCCAGGCCAAGGAAAAAGAAGGGAAACTTTTTGGCGCAATCCATGCCAAGGACATATCCAAGGAGTTGAAAAAAGAAAATTTGGTCGTTCCGGAAAAATGCATAGTTCTGAAAAGTCCGATCAAAGAGCTCGGGGAATATGATATAAAAATAGAACTCGAACACGGAATCGAAGCGGCCATCAAGATCATTGTTGAAAAAGCCTAATTGTTTTCATTGAAAAATTTTTTGAAGTCGCAGGGGAAGCGACTTTTTGTCTTGTAAGTAATAAAAAATAATTTTTAAATATGAAGAACAATAGAAAGTATATCTTTGTAGTTGGGGGAGTCATGAGCGGTGTAGGCAAAGGCATCACCACTTCATCGATCGGAGCCATCCTAAAAGCGCGCGGTTTCAACATCACTGCCATGAAGATCGATCCGTACATCAATGTCGACGCCGGTACAATGAACCCAACCGAGCACGGAGAAACTTTTGTCCTTGATTCGGGACTAGAAACTGATCAAGACATGGGAAATTACGAACGTTTCATGAATCTTACGCTGCCTCCGGAGAATTACATGACGACCGGAAGCGTATACGAAACTGTTATTCATCGCGAAAGAAATCTCGAATACGAAGGCAAGTGCGTGGAAGTTGTTCCCCATATTCCACTGGAAGTCATTCACAGAATTGAAACAGCCTCTGAAAAAGCCGAATCGGATATCACTATCGTCGAAATCGGAGGAACCGTAGGCGAATATCAAAACATCCTTTTTCTAGAGGCAGCCAGAATGATGAAAATAAAACATCCGGACGATGTAATTTTTGTAATGGTTAGTTATCTTCCAATTCCTTCAAAGGTGGGAGAAATGAAAACCAAACCTACTCAGTACGCAGTTAGGACGCTGAATGGTGCTGGAATTCAACCGGACTTCATCATAGCCCGAAGTGAAACCTTTTTGGACGAAAAAAGAAAAGAAAAACTAGGTATGTCATGCAATATTCCGGAAAAATATGTAATTTCCGCCCCGGACATTGAAAGTATTTATGAAGTTCCGGTAAACTTTGAACGTGATGATCTCAGCCGGTTGATCCTTAAAAAACTCGGGTTAAAATACGCAAAGACCGACCTCCAAAAATGGTATGGTTTGGTAGACAACATCAAACACCCGAATGGCAAAGTCAAGATAGGAATTGTCGGAAAATATTTCGGCACGGGAGACTTCGTCCTGTCTGATGCATATATAAGCGTGATAGAAGCGATCAAGCATGGAGCCTATGCCAACAAAGTCAAGCCTGAGATCGATTGGATTAACAGCGAATTATACGAAAAAGAGCCGAACAAACTCCAAGAGCTTACAAAATATGACGGCGTGGTTGTTCCAGGAGGTTTCGGTTCACGCGGCATCGAGGGAAAAATCAAGGCCATTGAATTTCTCCGGACCAACAAAATTCCGTTCCTCGGACTTTGTTATGGGATGCAATTGGCAGTGATCGAATTTGCCCGTGACGTTCTGGGACTAAAAGATGCCCACACTACCGAAGTCGATCGCAATACGAAAAATCCGGTCATTGATATAATGCCGGAACAAAAAAAGAACTTGGAAGACAAGAATTACGGCGCCACCATGCGTTTGGGCGCTTATCCCGCAGAATTGGCGAAAGGAACCATAGCATATAAAGCTTATGGAAAATCTAAAATTTCCGAACGGCACAGACACCGCTGGGAAGTAAATCCGGAATATATTGCAAGATTAGAAAAGGCCGGATTGATATTTTCCGGGAAATCGCCAGACAAAAAGCTTATGGAAATCACCGAACTGCCGCAAAGCATCCATCCGTTCTTCTTGGCGACCCAATTTCACCCGGAACTCAAATCCAAACCGCTTGATCCGCATCCGCTATTTGTCGAATTTATCAAAACCTGCTTTCAAAACAAGAAGTAGCCCCTAAAGACCAGAAACTAAAAGAGCCTTCTAAAGGCTCTTTATTTTGTCCAAAATTTATTTAGCTTCCTCGACCGAAACAAATTTTCTTTCTACCAATTTCCCCGTAAACAGTTTGATCTTCTTGCTGTTGAATTTTACAACACCGTTTTTCATCGCAAACAAAGTGTCATCCTCGGCGCGCTTCACATTTTTTCCAACCCTGAATTTAGTACCTCTTTGTCTGACAATGATTTGGCCTGCCTGAACTTTCTGCCCTCCAAAAATTTTAACGCCCAGTCTTTTCGAAATCGAATCTCGGCCTAATTGGGTAGATCCGCCGGCTTTTCTATGTGCCATATGAGTGATTAGAAATTAAAAGCGCATTTTGCGCAAATAACCCTTAAGATTAGCTTTAATTTAACCGCATAGCCATTATAGCAGATTGTGGTATAATGTCAATAATGGCCAAAATAAAAGATTTTTTAAATAGGCACGAGTCTAAAATCATTCTGATATTCGGACTTGTTTTGGTAGCGGTAATTTCTTTCGAAGGCGGAGTCCTGAAAGGAAAAACGATCCAAGACAACCCATTGGTCATCGAAAAAGCTCCCGCGAGCGTTCAAATTTCCAAACAAGACCTAATTGACAGCGCCGACACGACCGGAGCTGAAACGGCCGTCTCCATAAAAAATTCACCTGCCGCAAACCCGGACTGCATATTTGTAGGAAGTAAAAATTCCAATATTTATCACACACCGAATTGCCCTTGGGCCAAAAAAATCAAGCCGGAAAATATTGTCTGTTTCAAATCGGCCGATGAAGCTGCCGCCCGAGGGTACAAACCGGACACAGCCTGCGTTAAACAATAAATTTCATAATAATGGATAAAAAAATCGTAATTATCTCGCTCGGAGGATCGCTAATCGTACCAGAGGAAATAGATTGGGAATTTATTAAAAAGTTCAAGTCGCTTATAGAGAATCAGATCACAAAAGGATACAAATTTATCCTTATTACGGGCGGAGGAAAGGCGGCTCGCAAATATATTGAGGCCGCCGCCAAAGTAGCCGCCATCACCACCGAAGACAAGGACTGGTTAGGCATCCACGCCACCCGGATGAATGCTCATTTCATCCGCACCATTTTCCGCGAGCATGCCCATCCGCGCATCAATAAGAACCCGCACGATTTGGAAGATTTTTACAATTTCAAAGAAGACATTCTGGTCGCGGCCGGTTGGCGGCCGGGATTTTCCACTGACTATGACGCCGTGGTATTGGCCAAATATCTGGACATAAAGAACATTGCCAACCTGTCCAACATCGATTATGTCTATGACAAAGATCCGCGCAAATTTCCGGACTGCAAAAAAATTGAAAATATAAACTGGAAAGAATTCCGAAAAATGGTAGGGGACACATGGGATCCAGGCATGAATGCGCCTTTTGATCCGATCGCCTCGAAATTGGCTGACGAAGAAAATATAGAAGTTGCAATCATGAATGGAAAAAACCTCGACAATCTGGAAAAATATCTTAATGGCGAGCGCTTTGTCGGCACCGTAATCAATAACTGAATAAACGCTTAAATAAGCCAAAATACCTCTGCTTCCGGGGGTATTTTTTTGTACCTGTTCCGACCATTGACAAAAGGTGAAATGTATGATAAACTTTGTCGTTACTAGAGTATGGATTTTAATATTTTTTTAATGACCAGTCAGGTATATTAAAACAATATTAAATATTAATTTTCAAAAAAATGAGAATCCTAGTCGTCGAAGACGAACCAGCCATCGCAAGAATCATAAAAAGCGGCCTTTCCAAAAGCGGCCACATTGTCGATACCGTCGAAGATGGAGAAGAGGCGAAAAACCGCGTCGAAGTATATGACTATGACGTAATTATTCTTGACGTGATGTTGCCTGGTGCGGACGGATATGAAGTTTGTTACCATATCCGGAATTTGGGACTTAACTCAAAAATAATCATGCTCACCGCCAAAGACGACATCGACAGTAAAGTTTCCGGACTGAATGTGGGCGCTGATGACTATATGACCAAGCCATTTTCGATCAACGAACTGGAAGCACGGGTGCGCGCCCTGGCCCGACGCGAGAAGATTTTTCACAGCACGAAACTAAAAATCGGAAATCTCACGATCGACCAATCCACCAAAACAATTGCTGTCAACAAAAAGTTTCTAAAGGTCAGTCTGACTGAATATCGCTTACTGGAATATCTGATCCGCCATCGCAATGAAGTCTGTTCGCGGACCATGCTCAATGAGAATGTCTGGGGAGACAAAGATCACATATCCAATGTGATTGATGCCACGGTCAGCAAGTTAAGGACGCGCATAAAGAAACTGAACAACGGCAAAGACATAATCCACACCGTACCCAAATCCGGGTACAGGATAATCGACTAAGCCATGAAGGAAAAACAAGTACCGCTTCTATCTAAGCATAAAATGATCCGCAATGTCATTGATAATGCTCATGCCGGAATAAATATTTTCGACCGCAAAGGTCGACGGATATTTGTTAATCCTTATTATTACAAACTTTCCGGCAGAAAGTCTGGGACGCGTTTTCCGGTAACCATGCAGGGCGCCACCGATAAGTTTTTGTGGGTAAAAGTGCAGGAAACAATAAAGACCGGCAAAGTTTTTGAATTTTACAACCGCATCTACGCTTCCAAATTCCGAAAGGCGCCGATCTATAACGACGTTTTGATTGGGCCGATCAAAGACAAGGACGGTACGATCACGGGCGCTTATGCCATCACCGAAGACGTAACCGCTCGGGTCAAAGCAAGAAAAAAAGCGCTTGCCTTAACCCGAACGCTTGAAAAAAAAGTCAAAGAACGAACGGAAAAATTAAACCGAGCCAACCAAAAACTTAAAAAAACAGCAGATGAAAAGACGATGCTCGTATCGCATGTCGCCCATGAGATCAAAACCATCCTGACGATCATAAAAGGCAACATTGAGATCATAAACGGCGCAAGAAAAGAAAGAAATCCGTTGGCATTAGAATCCTATCAGGAAATTGACCGGGAAATAATCAAATTGAGCAAGATTGTTTCTGATCTTGTTTTTGTGACCAAATCAGAAGCCTATTCAAACCTTTTTAAGATTGAACAATTTGACATCTGCGAAGTTATTGACGATGTGATCAGGGAACATCGCGTTCTCAACAAGGATAAAAATTTTAAAATTTCCTTGATTTTGAAATCGCCACGGCCGATCAAGATTTATGCCGACCAAACCAAAATCCAGACCCTAATTTCAAATATGATCGAGAACGCGATAAAATACGGAAAAGAAAACGGCAAATTGCAAATACTGGTCTATAGAGAGAGAAATAATATCCATTTGACCTTTAAAGATAATGGTCAGGGAATCTCTCCAGAAAATTTGGAATACATTTTTGATCCGTTTTTTCAAGCCAGAAAGACCAACAATTCAAAGATTATCCGCGGATTCGGCCTAGGATTGGCGATTTGCAAAAAAATCGTAACCGGCCATAAAGGCGAAATCAAGGTGAACAGCAAATTGGGAAAGGGGACTACTTTTTACATAACACTTCCTTGCAAAAAATCAAAAAATTAATTTAACAATTTGTTAATGGTCAAACCGTTATAATTTAATCAGACTTTGAGAATATCCAAGGAGGGATATTTTGAGGATCAAGCGACGAATGGTAGGAGGGCTAATTGCAAGATAGAAATTAGCGGCCAATTTCGAAAAATTGTCTCAAAGCATTCGTTTGATCTGATAACAAATCAATTCTTGATTTTGTATAAATTAAAAGCCCGGGCTTCCCGGGTTTTTAATTTTCAGTTATTTTTTCTTGACTGACAAGCTTTTTGTTTCCTTATCGACCACTCTGGCTTTTTCTATTTCTTTCCGGTCAGCAAGAGGAAGCGCGTCCATAATATTTTTAAGAGCGATGCCATCGACTTTCAGGACGTCCTCCCACTTGTCCAAAGGTTCCAAAATATCCTTGATCTTTTTTTCGTCGTACTTATAAGTTCTACGGAGCGTTCTGGCAATCACGCCTTCACCGCCGAAGACCCTCTCCACGCCTTCTTGATCCATATAATTAATTATATCTTCCTGAAGTTTGGCCAGCCGGTCTTTGGTAATTGTCATTGCCGACTTAAGCTCAATATATTCCTGAATATCCTTATTTATTTCTTCCGTATCGATTTTTCTCAGCCCTTTGAATTTATGTTTCCACATCGGGCATAAATTTTGATAGCCGCACCAGTCGCAAAGAGGGGAGATGAGCGGTTCGAATTTTTTTTCTTCGATCAGCTTGATCGTGTCTAAAAATAACTGCTCGCTTTTTTTAAGCTGATCAATGGTTCTGGTGGCCGAAAGTTTTACGCCGTGTTTGAGATAATAAAGACTGACTTTTAGTTTATCGATATTTTCAATCTCTTTAGGATAACGCGACAAAAAAGCCTTGAGATAAACCGACAACTGTAAATCATTATCCACTTTTTCCTGAGAAGGCATTTTTTTGGTAGTCTTATAGTCGATAATTTCGTAGCCGTCTTCCGTCTTATCAATCCGGTCGATGATTCCGGAAATAATATGTTTGTCGTCACCGTCACCGATCTCAATTTGAAAACGAGTTTCCAGATCGACAATATTAAAATTGGCCGGATTATTTTTTTTGTAATAATCCTGAATGATTCTGATTCCCTGGGAAAAAGCAGCGCGTTCTTCATCAGGACTATCGAAAACCGCCGGATTCCAGGCGTTGGAAAAATGTTCCATTGCCTGATCCAAAGTAGGAGAAAGAATGCCTGGCGTATGGATGAATTTCATCGTCTCATGGACCGTCGTGCCAAAAACCGCCTCTTTGGATTTGGGCGTCTTTATTTTATCGATTTCCTGGAATTTATATTTGAGCGGGCAGGATTGATAAGTGTCAAAAGCGCTATAGGATATACGCATAATATATCCATTTTAAGAAAAACTGGAATAAAAAGCAACCTGCCATATTAAGAAGAAAAAGTCGAAACAATTTTACTAATCATCTTTGCGAAAAATCCGTCAAGATCAGAAAGAACTTTATTTTTGGCAACGTCTGATTTTGACCGGACATTTTTTAGATTCTGACTTGGCGATTCAGTGGCATATATGAGGTCGACCGTCGCCAAATTAACATCAACGGTTTTTCGTGCCTGGCCATATGCGTAGGCTTTTGCCGAGGCAATATGCAGGCTCAAAAAAATAGTCAATAAAACCACCGGCCATGTGATATTTTTATAAAATGTTCTGCCCATATCCTTAATCTTGAGCGAATTACTACCTTATTACCTGATTTATAAAATTTTATTTCAACAATGATCCGCTATTGACTATCCGTAAATTTGCGCTATAATTCAAATGCATACTAAATTAGTAGGAAATAATCGATGAAATTTTCAACCAAAGCTGAATACGGCCTGAAAGCCATGACCAACCTAGCCAAAAACTTTCCGGAGCAAAAAAGCATCAAAACCATTTCCCAAGAAGAAAAAATTTCCGCCAAATATTTGGAACGACTGATCGGCAGTTTAAGGAAGAATAATTTAGTGGAAAGCTCCAAAGGCAAGTCGGGCGGATACGCTCTAGCACGCGATCCCAAAAAAATCAAAGTGGGGGAAATCATCGAAATTCTCGAAGGACCGATCGCGCCGATGAAATGCGTCGGAAAATTTTGTTCCCTCGAGCATGCATGCGCTTCAAGCAAGGTCTGGACCAAACTGGCCGAACAGATAAAGCGAACTTTGGACGGTATTAATTTAAGCGATTTAATTTAATCTTATAAATCACATGCCTAAAAAAATTTATTTGGATTATGCCGCAACCACGCCGGTCGCCAAAGAAGTTTTAAACGAGATGCTCCCATTCTTCAGCGAAGAGTATGGAAACGCGATGTCTGTCCATTCGTTCGGACTAACAGCGCTTCAGGCCATCGACAATGCCAGGGAACAAACGGCCCGGTTTTTTGGCGCATCTCCTTCGGAGATAATTTTTACCAGCGGAGCGACCGAATCAAACAATCTCGCCATCAAAGGAGTTCTTAAATCTTATTATTCCAAGACGGGAAACAAGAATAAAAGACCACACATCATCACCACGGCTTTCGAGCATCATTGCGTACTCAATGCCTGCGAGACAGTTGAAGAAGAAGGATTGGCCGAAGTCACTTTTATCAAACCGAAGAAAGACGGCGTTGTCAATATGCAAGATATACAAAAGGCCATCAAAGACAACACTATCTTGATTTCTGTAATGTATGTAAACAATGAGATCGGAACCGTCCAGCCAATCAAAAAAATCGGAGCCTTATTAAAAAAAGAAAACAAAATGCGCGCGGAAAAATCTTTATGGCCTATAATTTTTCACACTGACGCAACCCAGGCCGTTAATTATTTCGATTGCGATGTGAACAAATTGGGAGTAGATCTTTTGTCGATGTCGGCTCACAAAATTTATGGTCCGAAAGGTATCGGCTCCCTTTACATCAGAAAAGGGACTGCCATCAAACACATCCAGGACGGCGGCGATCAGGAATATAAGATGCGCGCCGGCACCCATAATGTTCCGGGAATCGTCGGCCTGGGCAAAGCCGTTTCCATGATCAAAACCGAAAGGATCCAACAAAAAAATGCCGAACTGATAGAATTGAGGAACCATTTGATCGGAAGGATTTTAAAAGAAATCCCCAAATCAAGACTCAATGGTTCAGCAATAAAAAGATCGCCTAACAACGCCAATTTCAGCTTCAAAGATGTGGAGGGCGAGGGATTGTTATTGTCATTAGATATGGAAGGCGTCGCGTGTTCCACCGGCTCGGCCTGTTCGTCCGGAGCACTTTCTCCATCCCATGTTCTACTTTCTATCGGTCTGCGACCGGAAGACGCCCATGGTTCGCTCCGGATAACGCTCGGAAAGCACACAACCAAAAAAGATATCGATTCGGCTGTTGAAAAAATAAAAACGGTCGTGGAAAGATTGCGGAAGATTTCCGGAAAAGTTTTGGAAGAATTCTATAATAATAAAAAATAATTTTTAAAATTTATGGCACTGCAATATTCAAAAAAAGTTTTGGAACATTTCACCAAACCGCACAATCAGGGGACTATCAAAAATCCTTCAGGAGTCGGCATGGTCGGCAACCCGGTCTGTGGCGACCTGATGAAAATTTATATCAAAGTTAAAAAGGACAAAAACAGGAAAGAAGTGATTGACGATATAAAATTTGAGACGCTCGGTTGTGCCTCAGCTATTGCCACATCGTCAATGATAACCGATCTGGCCAGAGGAAAGACGCTTGATGAAGCGATGAAAATCACTCGGGACGATGTCGCCGATGCATTGGAAGGTCTGCCGCCGATAAAGATGCATTGCTCAAACCTGGCCGATGAAGCTTTGCACGAAGCCATAAAAAATTATCGCTCACAATCAAAATAAGATGCCGTATCGTAACACGCCAAAATTAATTTTTCCCATTAACGATATACGTATATCTTCCGAATTCGGCGATCATAATTTTTATGACGGAGAAGATTGGGGGATCCATCTGGGCGTCGACATCGACGCCAGGGCCGATGTCAAAATTTTCTCAATCGGCAAAGGCACGGTCGTTTACTCAAAACTGCATCCCGGAGAAATTTCTAAGATTGGAATATTCCGCAACTGGGGCGGCATCGTAATCATCGCTCACCGCGATCCAATCCAGAAAAAAAATTTTTATTCACTATACGGACATCTTGGAAAAAGATTTGTCAAAAGAGGAGATAGGGTGGAAATGGGAGAGCTGATCGGAGAAGTGGGAAAATCAATGACTGAATCCAACGGCCTTTGGGAAAATGAACATTTACACTTTGCAATTTACGAAGGACCGTACCATTCAAAAGTCCTGCCGGGGTATTACAACGCTGAAAAAGAAAATACCGAATTAGAATATTGGAAAGATCCGTTTATTTTCATTAAAAATTACAACTCTCAAATTTCGCAGAGAAGAGAAGGTTTGAAATAGTTACAATGTCGCACAAGGTATCTTTTGCGACATTACTATCTTTTTTGTTTCCACTAGATTACATTGCTATTCAACAGCTGCCGATCAAACGAATATCGCTTCCGCATAAACTCCATAAACAAAAAAATAAAAGATGCTTTTACGCATCTTTTATTTTTTTTATTTCATAGAAATATTTATCCTATATTCTATATCCTTTATATTTATATTTATATTTATATTTTTATTTGTAAATTATCATCTGATCAATACTCGTTCCGCCGCTTGGAGTTAATTGTCCCACCAATGCCCGCGATGTGCTCAGATAAAGATTTGGTCCAAAATATGGATCATGAACGATATAATCATTTTTATCTTTTCCGGTAATTACGACATAGTGCCCCCCGCTGCTATTGGTTTTCCTTATATAAACGATCACAAGCTCATTATGACTCAACGCGTTATCAACAGCATTCCAGTCAACTCCCGAGTGTCCGCTGTTTGAAACCAAACTGATATCCGGACTCCACGAGCTCGGCCATTCAATAAGAGCGCCAGAAAAAATCGGTTCGTTAGCCATTTTTCCTGGATCAATCTTGGCGCCATATTTTTTAAACACCATCGAGACAGCCGTAACCGCACAACCGTAATCTTTCATCAAATATTTGGAATTACCAATTGGATCATTCGCCCAATCATTAGGCCATTGCGGATTATCCCATTGTGAAAAATACCAGCTGGTCGAAGCCAAATGATCTTTCGGCGCGGGATATTTACTGACACTCGCCAGAACAGCGCCTATGTTGCTAGCTCCGCCGACGTTGAACAGTTCCGCCTTTTGCGCTTCCACATTGGAAAGTAGTTGTGAATATCTTTGCTGGTCATTCTGAACCTGGGTCAACATCGTCTGGTTTTGAATTTGATTATTCTGAAGATAGATTCCTTTAGATTCCAGATTTTTCTGAATAGTCTCGCTCTCGTCTTGCTTCTGGCTCAGCTGCTGCTGATTATTCTCAAGGTCGGACTTGTCGGAATTGAGAGAAGCCAACACTTCATTGATTCTCGTGCCTAATTGTTGAGAATAATCCGTCTGATTCAATATATCGGAAAAATTTTTATCCGTAAGAACAACATTCATGACTCCCTGCTGGTTATATTCATAATAAGCTTGCATCAATCCGCCCAGAAGTAATTTGTAATTGCCTATCTCTTGTTCTTTGGTTTGAATTTGATTTTCCAAATCCGAAATCTGCTGATTCAATTGATTCAATTGGTTCTCGATCTGTTGCAAGTCCAAATTATTCTGAGTCTGTTGATCATTGACAACCTGGATCTGATTTTCAATGCTTGTCTGCTGCTGAGACTTCAGATCAAGCACTGCCTGATAATCTTCAATTTGTTGATCATACTCTTCGCACTGTTCTTTTTTGATCCCTTGCAACTGATTACAATCATCTAGAGATGATGCCCGTATTTTGGCAAAATTAAAAAGTGACAACGCAAAAATTGCCACCACCAAAAGGATCTTTTTTAGCTTGCTTTTTATTTTAATTTCTATCTTGTGTTCGTGCATAATCAACTGAAACCCGCCTAATTATAGCACAAATACAGATTAATTTAAAATTGAAGTTAGAATTTTTCCAAAGCTTGCTCTATTCTTTTTAAGGATTCTTTCTTTCCCAACACCCATGCCACATCGGATGGCGATGGCGATCTCTGTTCGCCGGTCAGCGCTACTCGCAGCGGCCACAGCAGTTCGCCACGTTTATCAGCTGCCGCTTCGAGAAGTTTCTGTTCCAATTTTTCTTTTGTCCAATTCGAAATCTCTCCCAAAATTTTTCTAGATTTTTCCAATGATGATTTCAAGTCGCCATCATTCATATCTTTCCATCTCAATAATTCTTTATCGTAACTGATGTTCTGAAAAAAGAACTTGTTACTTTCCCCCACCTCGGATAAATTTTTTAAGCGATCTTGCTCAACTTCTAAAACTTTTTTCAAATATTCTTCCGTTTTTTTATCATCAGACGCGGCATTGAAAAAATCTTTCTGCTTCCAAAATTCCAAAGATTTTTTATAAAGTTCATCAATAGATAATTTTTTGATATATTGCGCATTGATCCAATCTAATTTTTTGAGGTCAAAAACCGCTCCGGCCTTATGGACATGCGCCAGATCGAATTTTTCAATCAATTCTTCCATTGAAAAAATTTCCTGCGTACTCCCCTCGCCCGGATTCCATCCCAGAAGCGCCACGAAATTGGCGACGGATTCTTTCAGATAACCTTTCTTTATATAGTCCTCGACTGCCACGTCGCCTTGGCGCTTGGAAAGCTTGGATTTGTCAGGATTCAATAATAAGGGCAGATGGGCGAATGCCGGCACATTCCAGCCGAAATTCTGGTAAAGCTGGATAAATTTTGGAGTACTGGAAATATATTCTTCACCGCGGATCACGTGACTGATCTCCATCAAATGATCATCAATGACGTTAGCAAAGTTATAAGTCGGATAGCCGTCCGATTTGAGAAGTACTTGATCGTCCAAAACTTCATTTTCAATTCTGATTTTACCGCGGATAAGGTCGGTGTATTCCGTCGCTCCTTCTGCCTGTATTTTTTGCCGGATGACGTATGGCGTGCCGCTTTTCATTTTCTCCATCACCTCTTCTTCAGACAATTTCAGACAAGCCTGATCGTATTTCGGCGCTTGTTTTCTGGCAATTTGCTCCGCCCGCATTTCTTCTAGCCGTTCTGGCGTACAGAAGCAATGATAAGCATGGCCATTTTCAACCAGTTCGTGCGCATATTTTTTGTAAATATCCAACCGCTCAGATTGGATGTATGGACCAAATTCTCCTTTCTGAATTACGTTATTATTTTCCAAATAAACCCCCTCACTATAACCAAAACCGGCCCAATCTAAAACTTGGATCAATTTTTCCAACGCGTCTTTCACGTATCTTTTCTGATCCGTATCTTCGATACGCAAGATGAAATCGCCCTTATTTTTCTTGGCAAATAAATATGTGTACAAAGCCGTTCGAAAATTTCCGACGTGCATGTATCCGGTCGGCGACGGTGCGAATCTGACTCGAATTTTCTTCATATTCTTATATACTTTTACTTGTAAAAATTATTTTTATGGGAAAAATTATGACTGCATTAAAAATTCTCTTGATCCTTTTCGGCTGTTGGATCAATCGCCACAACCATTCCAGGGCGATTACTCGCATGAATTTCGGCGCGCGTCTGATTTTTCCAGTCAAAAAATCAAAGCTTCCCCCTACTCCCATGGCCAATCTCATATTATCATTTTTTATTGAATCTATAAACTTTTCTTGATATGGCGCTCCGAAATTGCAAAAAACAATCACATACCCGTCCGGCATTTTATAAACCGGACTATTTTTGTCCAGATCGGCGCCGCTTATTTTCAAACCCGGATGCTTCTTTAAAATCGCATCGCGCGTTTCTTTCCACAAACTCAAGCCATCCTTGCTTGCCGCCAAAAATATTCCGGCACTTTTTTCCGAAGCGATTTTTAAAATTTCTTCCATCAAATCCGCTCCGGATGTTCTGGCTTTTAAAATTTTCCCGTATCTTAAAAAGGCAAACCAAATCCCCGCCCCGTCCGCAACGCACAAATCAGAACCGTTCAAAATTTTTTTGAATTCGGCATCACTTTGCGCTTCCAAAATAAATTCCGGATTTACCGTCGCTATCTGGTGAAATTTATTTTCATTTAAAAAATATTTTACTTTATCCGAAATTTTTTCCTTGCCCAAGCTATCGATTCGCACCCCCAAAATTTTTGTTTGTATTCCTGGCTCCATGTGTAGTTACGTGGAAACTTTAAAAAATTTAACTCATTCCAACGGGCAGCTTTCGATGACGGAATATTCCATTCCACCGCCAGCAAAATCACTCGCCATAACATCGACGCTTTCAGCCGTTACGATCAATGGAAATTCTACATTTATTTCCGGTCTATTCTCAAGCGCTTTCCATCTGTACACGCGCAAACGTCCCAAGGTGACATGCGGACGAAAAGATTTTTTTCCGGAAGAAAGATCGAGTTCTTTTTCGATATTATTTACCAGATCCCTAAGATTGTCATCCGCTTCTCCCGAAAGCCATATCATTTTTTGATCCGCCTCGGAAGGCGCGATTACGATCCGGTCAAAATTGATGTCAAAAATTTCGCTTTTTTGAGAAGCTGTCCGCACTTTTTCACAGATTTCAGGGATCGACTCATCAGAAACATGTCCCAAAAAGGCCAGAGTAATATGTAAATTTTCCTCGCGCGTCCATTTGACTGGGAGGTCTTCCCAGGGTTCTATGGCTTTAATAAGCCTTTTTTTGGCACGCTCGGACAAATTTATGCTGATGAAAATTTTTCGTTGCATGATATCATTTTACGCCGTTCGCCTGGAAAAATCAACGAGCTTTCTTTTACTTAAGACCACAAACTTGATAAAATATGGCCATGGAAAAAAGACTGAAAAAATTTATTGTCGATGTTATTCCGATAACTTCCTTGCCGCTCAACCGCCAGCAATTTTATTCTTACCTTTGGGATTCGAGAGTTGCGCCCGGTTCACTTGTTTCCGTACCGTTTTTCAAAAGAAATATTGCCGGTATCGTCATTGATAGCCGCAGCGATTTTCATCGCTTGGGAAATATCGAGCTTAAAAAAATCAATCGGATCATCGAAGAAAAATTTTTGACTAAAAATCAGCTGAAATTGGCACAGTTTATCTCGGACTATTATTTTTCGCCGATCGGAACAGTTTTAAAATTTTTCATTCCCAAACAGACTAAACAACGCAAACGAAAAACGACTGTCATTCCAGAGACAAAAAAAAGACAGCTGGAATTGACCCGTGAGCAAAAAAATGCCGTAAGCGAAATAGTTGCCGAAAATAAGAAGCTAAAATTTTATTTGTTCGGCCCGGCCGGTTCAGGCAAGACCGAGGTTTACATCCACTCCATTTTAAAATTACAAGAAAAAAATCCTGATTTTCAATTCCTCATTCTTCTGCCAGAACTCACACTGACGCCTCAAGCGGTCGAAAGGTATGGGGAATACTTCAAATCCGACGAAACCGCGATCCTGCACAGCAAAATTTCCAAGGGACAATTTTATTCCGACTGGCAAAAAATAAAATCAGGCAAGACCAAACTTATTATCGGATCGCGAATGGCGATATTTGCACCCTTCAGAAAACTCGGATTGATCGTCGTTGACGAGGAGCAGGATATTTCCTTCAAACAATGGGACATGAATCCGCGCTACGACGCCCGCACCGTTTCCGAAAAATTATCCGAACTCTACGCTTGCCGGCTCGTCTTCGGTTCAGCCACTCCCAGTATCGAAAATTTTTTTCGGACTTCCACGAAAGAAATCCGCTTGTTGACTCTTCCTCGCCTGGATCTTAAAAATTCCCCCTCTTTTCCGGAAGTCGAAATCATTGACCTGAAAAAAGAGCGTTGGCAAAATAAAAATTTCGGAGCCAATTCCAGCGTTTCCAAAAAATTACAAGGAGAGATCGCCTATGCCCTACAGCACAAACTCCAGACCATCCTGTTCTTGAACCGCCAAGGTATGAGTAATTTTTCCGTCTGCAATGGCTGTAAATCAGTCTTGAGATGTCCGCGCTGCGATCGGGCGCTAGTTTATGACCGCGACGGTTATTACCGCTGCATCCATTGCTCTTACCAAACTTCCATTACTCCGGAATGCCCTCAATGCAAAGGCATCGCCTTTACCAATATCGGCAACGGCACGCAAAAGCTCGAACGCGAAATTGAAAATCTTTTCCCGGGAGCCAAAATAATCCGAGCGGACAATCAAACGACCAAAAAAACCAGCACGGAAGAAATATATAAAAATTTTTCCCAAGGAAAAGCCGAAATCCTCATCGGAACACAGATGATTTCCAAGGGTTGGGATTTGCCAAACGTGGCACTCGTTGGTATTATAGATGCAGATAATCTGCTCTCTATCCCCGATTTTTCAGCCAATATAAAAGCTTTTCAGCACATCGTCCAATTATCGGGCCGAGCGGGAAGGCCGGGAGCAAAATATCCCGGAAAAATCATCCTCCAAACATTCAACCCGGAAAATAAAATTTTTCAGAAAGCGGCCACCCGGGATTTTGGAAGTATTTTCGAACAAGAGCTGGCCGAACGGAAAATGCTGAAGCTTCCGCCGTTCGGAAAAATTATAAAACTCGTTTTTCAAGACGCCAATCCAAATAAAGTCCGAGACGAAACCGCAAATGTTTATGATATTTTTCGAGAAAAAAATCCCGACATAGTCGTCACCGAGCCCCAAGACGCTTTTGTTTCCAAGATACGCGGCCGATATCGGAAACAAATCCTGATAAAAATTCCTTCCTCCGAAATTCCCGGCAACATAAAAAAAATCATTTCTTCATTGCCCTACGGATGGATCATTGACGTCGACCCGATCTCATTAATTTAAACCTATGACTATCTTGCCTATTACAACTTATCCCGACCCATTGCTCCTAAAAAAAGCAAGGGCGATCGAAAATCCCAAAGATCCAGCCATCCAGGAGTTGATCCTGGATATGTTTGAAACGATGGAAAAAAATAACGGGATCGGCTTGGCCGCGCCTCAAGTGGGAAAATCCTTACGCCTCTGCGTGATCAAACTGGAAGGCAAATCCTATGTCCTTATTAATCCCGTCTTTAAGTCCAAATCCTGGAAAAAAACCGTCGCTGAAGAGGGTTGCCTTTCACTGCCCGGACAATTTATGCAAGTTAAGCGGTCGCAAAAAGTCAAAGTTAAGGCTTTGGACAGAAAAGGAAAAGAAGTCGTCATCCAAGCGCAGGACATGTTGGCCAGAGCCTTCCAACACGAAATTGACCATTTGAACGGAACATTAATTATTGAAAAAAGAGTCAAAGAAAAAATAAAAAAATGAAACACGAACCGATAAAACTACGCGCCGTCTTTATGGGCACCTCGGAATTTGCCGCTACCATCTTAGTCTCCCTAGTCAAGGAAAACTATAATCTAATTGCTGTTTACACCCAGCCAGACAAAAAAGCCGGCCGCGACCAAGAAGTAAAAGAGTCGGCCGTAAAAATTATCGCGGAAGAAAACAAGATTCCGGTTTTTCAACCGACAAAACTCAATGAAGAAACTGTCACTGGATTGAAGAATCAGAAACCCGACTTGATCATCGTGGCCGCTTACGGCAAAATTTTACCGAAAGAAGTTCTAGAAATTCCCGGTTTTGGAGCGATCAACGTCCACGCTTCCATCCTACCCAGATTTCGCGGCCCGTCCCCCATCCAAAACGCGATCCTTTCCGGAGAGACTGAAACCGGAATAACCATAATGCTGATGGATAAAGGCATCGATACCGGAGATATTTTGAGAGAACGGAGCTTGAAGATAAAGCCGGATGAAACTACGCCGGAACTTTCGAAGCGGTTATCGGAGCTGGCTTCCAAATTGCTTTTGGAAACTTTGCCGCTTTGGATCGAAAGAAAAATAACTCCGCGCAAGCAAGATGATTCCAAAGCCACCCTCTGCCAATTGATCGAGAAAACAGACGGAAAAATTATTTGGGCTGACTCGGCCGAATCTATCTACAATAAATTCCGAGCTTTCCGACCGTGGCCGGGAATTTACACCTTTTGGGAAGTTGGCAATTCCATAAAAAGGACAAAGCTGAACAAAATAAAACTGGCTGAAAATATTTCCAAAGAGCATCACCTGGGAGAAGTGTTCCGACATGACAAAGACATCGCCATCCAAGCGGATCCGGGCGCTATCATTATCGAAGAAATACAAATGGAAGGAAAACCGTCCGTAAAAATCCAGGATTTCCTGAACGGTTACCCGAATTTTATCGGATCAATTTTAAAATAAATGGAAGATAAAAATAAAAATATAAAAATTATCATCGCCGGTTTCATATTGATCATAGTCGTGGTCATCATTTCTTTTGTCAAGCCGTTGTTTGAAAAAAAACCCCAGACACAGCCCGCCGATCCGGCAGTTGCTCAGGCCGAAAAATCTATCGACTCCGCCAAACAAATCTCCGTCAGCGGACTGCTGAAAAAAATTACCACCAATGGAAATATCATAGTTTTGGACATTCGCAGCAGCGATGAATTTGCCGCGGAACATATAATCGGATCTAAAAACATCTCCATATCCGACCTCACCAATGATCTTGCTTCCTTGGATAAAAATAAAACGTACGTAATTGTCGACGACGGAACATCCCTGGATGGAATCAGCCTGGCCGGGACTGTTATGCCGAACCAAGGCTTCAAAAATGTCTACTATCTGACCGGCGGATTTCCGGCCTGGAAAAATCAATTCGCCCCCACCATTTCCGCCGGCGATCCCAATTCTTTCGTCGACCAGGCCAAAGTAACTTACATCAATTCCGACCAGCTTAAAAACCTGATCGCCAGCAATCCTTCCAACCTCCTCATTCTCGATGTCAGAACCAGCAACGAATTTGCGGCCGGGCATCTTTCCGGCGCCGTCAACATCTACCTTGATGATTTGGAAAATGATCGCGCCCAAATCCCAATCGACAAACAAATAATAGTTTACGATAATGACGGACTCTGGGCCTTCCAGGCAGCCGTCCGACTTTACGACTTGGGATTTTACAATGTTAAAGCCCTTTCTGACGGCTTCAACGCTTGGCAGCAAAAAGGCTATCCGATCGTAAAATAAACCGTTATTTATCTCTTTGTTGCCATCACTCGCCCGGAAATGAAAAGAGACGCGCAAACTGCGTTCTTTTTTTGTTGGATTTTTTGCCTTAATATCAAGGTTTGTCCGCACGTGCCATGTATGAATACAGAAATAATGCCTGCGCCGCAAGGACTTTCAAAATTTCAAGATTATTGAAATTTTTCTCCTCTTCTTTTTCATAAGAACTGATTATCAGGAATCCGCGCACCCGATCGATGGTTTTATAGGAAGATACGATTAAAAAATTGCCGTGTCTTTCCACATTGATGTTCTCCGGCATCGCGACCAGCCGCTTATTTTCGACAGGATTGTCGTTTTTTTCAAATTCCACGTCTTTTTTTGTTTGTCCAGTTGCGACATCGACAAACCTTATGGAAGAATTTTCCGCTTTCATCAGAAATTTTGCCGCATCCAGGATTGATTTATATATCTCCCGCTCCTTGTTTTTGTCCAACGACGACCGATCGGAAAGTCCCAGGGCGATATTCATCAGAATGTCCATTTTGCGATTCACTTCTCCGATATAACTGTACGATTCAACAAGATCCTTGGCAGTCTGGTTAAATTTTCTTTTTTCTTTCTCCTTTTCTTTTTCTTCAATCGCCAATTGATGTTCTTTCCATAAAAAAAAGAGAAAGCCGACCATCCCCAGTAAAAAAATAACGATTTCCTGCAGGCGCTGTTGCGATAAAAAAAAGAATCCGCCCTTGACTATGTCCGGAACCAATACCGCGATTATGAAAATAATGAGATAGACCCAATACATAATTTGGCGATGCGACATTTAATACAACCTCCGTCCGGCAATATTTTTTTTCTTGGCAAAGAGAAAGATATAAATAATTTCCAATATGCCTAGAGTGTTTACGATAAGCAAAATTATGAACCAGCCAATCTGACCTCGACGGGCCGACTTCCAAAGCGCGATCCCTTTCCAAGGAATAGTCCAGATTACTGCCAATATCAGGAGAATTTTCTGAATTTCTGTTAAATTATTCATACTATTTTTTTTCCAATAGTTCGATCACTTTTACCAAGTTCTTTTCAATATTTTCCAGTCTGCCCTGCGTTTCTTCAATCTCCTTTTCCGCTTTACGGTTGGTGGCAAAATCTTTTTCCGCCTTAAACCGATCTCTTTCCGCTTCCATATTCTCACTCATCAGGATGATCGGCGCAGTATAAGCCGCTTGAAAACTTAGCATCAGATTAAGCAAAATAAACGGATACGGATCCCAATGCTTCTGCCAGGCAACGACATTGAGCGTTATCCAGACTACCAAAAACGCGCTTTGTATGATTATAAAAGTCCAACTGCCCACAATCCGGGTAATCCTGTCTGCCGCTCTTTGGCCGAAAGTTTTTTTGTGCGTAAGGTGCATTGCTTCGACTTTCAGATTTGCAGCACTTGCTAAAAAATTCAGGTCGCTATTTTTAATATTTGTTTTGTTTACCGTATTGTTCATATGTTTTAGATAATTTTAGCACATCAAATTTTCGATTTCAACAGCAGCTTTTTGAGTTTTTCCATGCCGTCCCAATCGTGAATCGAAACTTGTTCAATATTTTTGTTCAGCCTTGATATCTTTTTTATTTTTTCTGCAATCTCTTCTTTCGAAAAGATATCAGTTTTCGTGAGAAGAACCAGTTCTTTTTTGGCCAGCAATTCTTTGTTGTAACTTCCGAGTTCTTTGCGGACCGTTCCGTAATCGCGCGCCGGATCGTCCGACTCTGAAGAGATGCAATGAACAAGCATTTTTGTCCTCTGGATGTGTTTTAAAAATTTTATTCCCAAACCCTTGCCGGTCGAAGCGCCTTCGATAAGTCCGGGAATGTCAGCAATCACAATTCCATCCAACACGCCCAGATTCGGCTCTAAGGTAGTGAACTCATAATTCCCCACTTTGGCGTTGGCTTTGGTCAACTCGTTCAAAAGACTGGATTTGCCCGCGTTAGGAAGGCCGACAAGACCGACATCCGCAATCAGCCTCAGTTCGATCAAAAATTGAAATTCAGCACCCGGCTTCCCCTCTTCGCTTTCTTGCGGGCTAGTGTTTCCTGGCGATTTGAAATACATATTTCCGCGACCGCCGATCCCTCCTTTGGCAGCTAAAATTTTTTCACCTGTTTTTGTGATTTCAAACTTTTCTTCCGTGTCCGAATTATGCAGCACCGAGCCAAGCGGTACGGTAAGCGTCAGGTCTTTTCCGTCGCGGCCAGTCGAACGATCATAGCCACCATTCTTGCCGTCCTCCGCGTAATAATCACGTTTGTTCCGATATTTATTTAGCGCCGTCAAATCAGAAACACCTTCAAAATAGACGCTGCCGCCGTTTCCGCCTTTTCCGCCGGTCGGCCCCAGACTCATCATGACTTTGTCAAAAGCCACAACGCCGTCCCCGCCTTTTCCAGCATGAATATTGATTTTTACTTCATCGGTCAACATGGTTCCATTATCATACCACGCAACGAAGTATTTTAAAAGGGCGGAAACCGCCCTTGCCTCATTTCTTTCTTGACTTAAAATCGCGCATTATTATCGATCGTCATTTTCTTTTTGATCGATCTGGCGCCACGCTTTTTTTCCGTCCGCACCCGATCCATATCTTTTGTGATTTGATTGCGTAGTTCCGACTCCACCATGTCAATCGAACCTTCCACGCTTTCACTCGTCTCTTCGGCCCGGTACATCTGATATGGCGTCGTAATCATTATTTCCGCACGGAATTTCCCCTTTTTATCAATATCGACCTCGATTTCAACCTTGTTAATCTTTTTGAGCAGTTTCTCGAGCGCGTTGATTCTTTTTTCGATATAATCCCGCGTCCGATCATCGATATTTATACCTTTGAATAATAATCGGTGACTATCTTCGATTGTCATAAATTTTTTAAAAATTATTTATTAAAACCCTACTAATTGGACTTCTTCTTGAAGCTGCACTCCGAATTTATCCCGAACTTGCTGCTTGATGTAACTCGCTAACATTATAACATCCTCGGCGGTCGCCTGGCCAGTGTTGACGATAAAATTAGCGTGTTCTTTCGAGATCATGGCACCACCGATCTTTTTCCCGCGCAGATCCGCCATGTCAATGAGCCAACCGGCCGGCACCTTGCCATCTTTGCTTTGCACGCCCAATTCTTTCTCGAATTCTTCGATAAGCTGCGCGTCTTTCACGGCCGGATTCATAAAGAAAGACCCCGCACTCGCCATTCCTTTGGGTTGCTTGGACAATCTTTTATCTAGAATTTCCCGGGATTTTTTTTGACTTTCCTCCCGATTCCCTTTCCGCAATTTTAAGACTGCCGACAAAATAATCAAATCCGGATCATGCTTGAAAACACTATCTCGGTAGGCAAACCCGCACTCTGCGCCGCGATAATCTTTTGTGTCCGGATCTCCACTCGAATTAATCGTTCGGACGCTTTCAATCGCATCTGAAATAGTTTCTCCGAATGCTCCGGCATTTCCTCGCACCGCTCCGCCCAGGGTTCCCGGGATTCCGGTCGCCCATTCCAATCCGGACAAATTATTTTCAATCGAACCTTTGACCACTTTTGCCAGTGACGCACCTACGCCTACTTCCATCTTATTATTTTCGGTATCGATCTTAAAATTATCAATTTTCATTTTTACCACCAGACCGTCGAAACCTTGATCGCTTACCAAAACATTGCTGCCTCCGCCCAACACAAAAAATTTCAAAGAATTTTCCTTGGCATATTGCAATGCTTCCCGCAAATCTTCTTCGGAAGCCACTTCCGCAAAAAATTTCGCCGGCCCGCCGATCCGGAAAGTGGCATATTGAGCAAGTGGTACACTTTCTTGGATATTTAACATAAATTATTTTTCTTCCGTCTTACGAGCCTCTTCAAATAAGAAAACTGCGAGTGACGTAATTATTACAACTAGCCAGTCCTTCCAGTCGATCGGAGCCATATGCAGATATTTTTGCAGGATCGGAACATGCATAAAGGATAGCAAAATTCCGATCGAAATGAAAATCGCGCCGATGACATACTTATTTTTGAAAAATCCGATCGTAAGCGGTGAATATTTTTCACTTCTGGCCTGCAGAAGATTAGCCATTTGAGATATCGAAAGGACGACGTAAGAAGCCGTGGTCGATTTAATGTACAGCCAGCTTCCGGAATCGATCGGCAGACCGAATTTCCAACCGCCCCGCAGCATCGACCAGACAAACGCCACGACCGCTCCGGTCGCCATTATCGTTCCGACATATAAAATCCGGCGAAATCCTTTCAATCCCAATAAAGATTCCTTTTTGCCAGCATCATCTCCTCTTTCCATCACATCCGGTTCAGGCAATTCCAATCCAAGAGCAAAAGTCGGGAAAACATCTGTTCCCAAATCGATCGCTAATATTTGAATAGCCGCAATAGGCGCCGGAATCTGGAGCAAAACGCCAAAAATGACGGTAAGAAGTTCGCCAGCATTGGCGGCAAACACATAGTAGATAATTTTTTTAAAATTGCGAAAAATCGTCCTACCCTCCTCGACCCCTTTTACAATTGAAGCGAAATTATCGTCCAATAAAATCATATCTGCAGCTTCTTTGGAAACATCCGTACCGATCACTCCCATGGCTACGCCGATGTCTGCCTTCTTAAGCGCCGGCGCGTCATTTACTCCGTCCCCGGTCATTGCGATCGTTTCCTTATATTTTTTCAATATGGAGGCAATGCGCAACTTCTGCTCCGGCGCGATGCGAGCAAATACAATCTCTTTATCTCTAATTTTATTGTAAACTTCCAAATCTCCCATCTGATCGAGTGTTTTGCCGTTAATGACTTCATATGCCCCGCTGCCATCTATCAGATTGACTT